>JAHFSL010000300.1:3086-4115 GCA_023265785.1 Candidatus Coatesiibacteriota bacterium
GGGCATGCTTGAGCCGCAGCGACCGGGCCGCCCGGAAGAACTCCACGTCCCCGGGCCGCGACGGATGCGGCCAACCGCCCTCGATGTAGTGCATCCCGATGGCGTCCAGCCGGCCCGCCAGCAGCAGCTTATCCTCAGTGGTAAAGGTGATCCCCTCGCCCTGGGTCCCGTCGCGCAGGGTGGTGTCGTACAGGGCCACCGGGGGCCGGCGGGTGGTCACCGCCGGCGGGACGCGGCCCGGCGCCGGGACACCGGGCGCTTCAGGCCCCTTTTGCCACCGTGCGCGCGCGCACCGACTTCCTCGGGGGCCAGCAGAAATGGCCGACCCATCTCCACCTGCTCGGTCTCGAGCTTGAATCGCCGGTGCAGCGTGCGCACCGCGGCGTCCACCTGGGGTTTTTCGATGATGCAGGAGATCTTGATCTCCGAGGTGGAGATCATCTGGATATTGATCCCGGCGTCCGCCAGCGCCTCAAACATCGCCGCCGCCACGCCCGAGTGCGAGCGCATGCCGATGCCGATGATCGAGACCTTGCCCACATGCTCGTCCGCCTGCACATCCGCCGCCCCGAGTTTCGCCGCCGCGGTCCGGACCGTCTCCATCGTCCGGGCCAGGTCGTTCTGGGACACGGTAAAGGAGATGTTCGTCACCCCCGACTCCGACACATCCTGGATGATCATGTCGATGTTGAGATCGGCGGCCGCCAGCGCGCGGAACAGCTCCGCCGCGATCCCCGGCTTGTCGGGCACCCCCAGCACCGTCACTTTGGCCTCCTGCCGCGCAAATGTGATTCCCCGGACCAGCACCTTTTCCATCCCTGCCTCCTCCTCGACGACCAGCGTTCCCGGCACATCCTCGAATGTGGACTTGACCACCAGCGGCACCTTGTACCGCTGCGCGTACTCAATGGAGCGCGCGTTCAGCACCTGCGACCCGAGGCTGGCCATCTCCAGCATCTCATCGTAGGTGATGACCGGCAGCGCCCGCGCCTCGGGCACGACCCGGGGATCGGTGGTGAGCACGCCCTT
>JAHFSL010000301.1 GCA_023265785.1 Candidatus Coatesiibacteriota bacterium
TTGACCAGAAACTGCGCCCGTTCCCCCCGGTCCGGATTGAACGAGAGCGGGCTCGGCCCCGTGGAAGTCAGGCGGACATCGCCCGCAAGATCCGGGATCTGGGCCGGCGTGGTGACCGCCCCCGCCGAGGGCGGCCCGGGTCCGTCGGCGTTGAAGGCCACGACCAGGTACTCGTAGGTGGTGCCGTTCACCAGCCCTGAATCGGCGAACCAGGAGGCGGTCGTGGTCGCCACCAGGGTGCCGGGTGAGGGGGCGAACCCCCGGACGGTGGACCGGTACACCGCGTACCCGGTGACCCGCTCGTACCCGGGATTCGGAAACCAGGTCAGGAGGGTGGAGGCGTCCGCCTGCCGTGCCGCCACGCCGGCGGGCGCCGATGGCATGGTCGTGCGCGAGGCGAAGGCCTTGCGCTTGCCGAAAATATCGTCGCGGCCCGTCACGGTCACCGACAAGAGCGCGAATCCGGCCCCCGACACGGAGTAGGTCCAGGTGAAAACCGTCACGGAATTCGCGGGAGCAACGCCGAGGGCCGTCATGGTCACCGAGAAGGCCGTGGGGGCGGGTCCGGACCGCAACGCCAGCAGGCTCGCGCCCTGGAGGATTTTGAGTGTCGGCCCGGTCTCCCACGCCGTGGCGGTTCCCGCGGCGGTGTTCGACACGGTGAGGGTCACGGTCAGGACCTGCCCGGCCACCAGGGGCAGGGGGGACAGGTCCAGTGAGGCGGCCAGCCTCACCCGGTTGGCCGCGGTCAGCGGCAGGTCGTTCCACGCGCTGGCCGACACGGGGACCGCTGTTTCGGCGTCATTGCCCGCAGCCGTTGCCGTGAACCACACCAGCCCGGCCGCAGACGCATCGTACCGCCACGCAAACCGTGTCCGCTCGCCGGGCGCCAGGCCGCCGGAAAACCACGAGGCGGAGATCGGGCCGGCCTGGAGCGAGACGGCGGCCCCGCCCGCGAGGATGCCCAGGGAGCCGGCCAGCGGCGTCGCGGTGGCGTCGCCCAGATTCATCACATCAAGGTAGACCGTCACGTCGGACCCGACGGCGACATGGATGGGATCGAGCACGAGCGTGGCGGAGAGGCTGGCCGGACTGCGGTCGTACCGTTCCACGGCACTGTACAGCGTGCCCGAGGTCACCCAGGTCCCCGTGGCGTCGAACACCGGGGCCCCCGACTGCTCCCCGCACAGGGCATACAGTTTGAGGGAGCCCGGGGGTGAGGCAACGCCCAGCCCGTGACGGCCCGCCGCCGGATCGGGGAGGGCCGCGGCGACCCCGAGGTCGGCCCGGCGATCCCAGGTATCGTGCCCGGGATCGTACCGTTCGGTCAGGGGCGCGGACCCCAACGCGGTGATGCCCCCGACGGCGTAGAGGAGCCCGTTGCCGGGCGAGGCGGCCCCGCACCCCGCCCGCCCCGTCGGCATCGGGGACTTCTGGGCCCAGGTTCGGGTGGCGGGGTCGTAGACCTCCACGGTGCCGAGGTACTCGATCTTGACATTGTTGTTGTTGGATCCACCGAAGAGCGCGGTGGCGCCCCCGATGCACCAGAGCCTTCCCCCCATCACCACGGCCGCGTGGAGGAATCGTGGCGTGGGCATCGGCGGCAGGCTGGCCCAGGTATTCGTGGCGGGATAGTACGCTTCGACGGTGGCCAGAATCGTTCCCGAGATGACCCCGCCGGTGACGTAGATGGTCCCGCCAATGGCGGCGCCCGCCACCCACCGGCGCGCTGTTGGCATCGCAGCACGGGTGACCCATGTGCCCGTGCCACGCAGGTAGGCCTCATTGGCCGTCAGGCCCGGTTCGCCCGCCGTTCCACCGATGGCGAACACGGTGCCGGAAACGCAGGCCAGGGCGAGACCGGCCCGGGAGGTCGGCATGGGAGGCAGGGAGACCCAGGCGTCGGAGGCCGAATCGTAGGCCTGAAACGCGTTGGTCACCAGCGTCCCATTCGAGCCGCCGGCCACGAAAATCGTGACCCCGGCGTCGGCGGCCACCGCCACGTACCCCCGGGCCAGCGGGGCGGCGGTCACCGGGAGCCACGCGTCCGCCCGGGCCCGGGAGGCGAGCAAGGCGGCGAGGGCCGCCAACGCCGCCAGGTGCGCCGCGGCGCGGAATCGTTTCACCGTGTGTATTCTAACAAGATGAACGGGAGCCGGGAGGGGTGGCGGTTCGCGGTTCCCGTCGGGCTGGCCGTTCTCGCGGCCACCTGCGTGCCCTGCCTCTGGGGCGCCGCCACGGCGCCCGCCGGGACGGTCTTTGCCTGGGGCGTCGGCTTCCTGCCCGACACGCTGGGGAACCTGGTCTTCACCCGGCAGGCCGCCGCCGGAGCCTGGCTCCTGGTCAATCCCTACACGGCCGAACCGCACCCCGCCCTGTTCATTCACCCGCTGTTCATCCTGCTGGGCCGCCTGCAAGGCTGGACCGGCTGGCCGCCCGGGCTCATGTTCCAGGCGGGGCGGCTGGTCGCGGGTGCCGCGCTTCTCCACGCCATCTGGCGTGCCGCGATCCGGTGGTGCCCGGGTCCCGGGGGCCAGCGCACCGCGCTCCTGCTCACCGTGACCGGCGGCGGCCTCGGGTTCCTGGCCCCCGTCGCGCCCTTCTTCATGGGCTCGGCCGACATCGGGGGCGCGGAGATGACCACCTTCTTCAGCCTGTACCAGCAGGTGCACTTCACGGCGGCGCTGGCCCTCATCGTCTGGCTCGGGTCCTGGCTGACCGAAGCAGTGGAAACCGGATCCGTGCGCGCGGCCGCGTGGGCCGGGCTGTGCCATCTGGCGCTCGATGCCGTCCATCCCTATGACGCGCCGGTCCCCGTCGCCGCCGCCCTCGTCTTCGTGCTCCTGCGCGCCCTGACCGTGCGGCCGCGGCCCCCTGTTCCCTGGCGCGCGCTGGGGATCTTCCTTGCGTTCCCCGCCCCGCTCATGGCCTGGAACGGCTGGCTCGCCGCGTTCGTGCCCGTGTACCGCGACTATGCCCGCGAAGGGCTGGTCGCCGCCCCGTGGCCGCTCGCCAGCTATCTGATGGGCTTCGCCCTTCTTGTGCCGCTTGCCCTGGCGGGCCTGCGTGGGGCCTGGCGGACCCGGACGACCGCCGTGTCCTTTCCGCTGGCGTGGCTGCTCGCCGTTCCCGTCCTGATGGCCCTTCCCATCCCGGCGCGGCGGAAACTCATGGAGGGGTTTCACCTCATGCTCTGCTTCCTGGCCGCGTGCGGCTGGTCCGTGCTGGCGCCCCGTGGGCCGCGCCTGCGCCGCGCCGCCGCGGCCGCCGGGCTCGCCCTGCTCTCGCTTTCAGGAATGTACGTGATGGCGCGCGACATGTTCGCCATCCGGTTTGCCCGCCGCCCCGAACGGGCCCAGGTGCGGCTGGAAGCCGGCGCGCTCGTGGTCCCGTCCACCTCGCGCGCGGACGCGTGGTTTTCCGGCTCCCCCTGGCTGGCCGGCATCCTCCTGCGCCGCGTGGACCGGTACGACCTGCCGGTGGACCTGCTGGCCACCTTCCGGTGGGCGGCCACGAACCTGGACCGGAACATGGTGCTCCTCGCGGCGCCCGAAACCGGACTGCTGGTGCCCATGTTCACGCCGCACCGGGTCGTGGCGGGGCACCTGTTCGGGACACTCCGCGCGGCTGAGAAGGAGCTGGCCATCCGTGCCGTGCTGGACCCCTCCCTGCCCGATCCCGCCCGCCGCTGGCTGGTGGGCCAGCTGGGCGCGGGGGTCATTGTCTGGGACGACCGGCTGGCCGCCCGCGGCGGCTGGCGGCCGGAAGGGGTCCGCTGGCTTTCAACGCTTCACCGGGAAGGTGGCGTGACTCTCCTCGGCATCGCCCCCGCGGAGGACCCCGCCCCGGTCCTGCTTCCCCGCCTGCAGGGTGAAACGGGCGCCTCGATGCTGGCGCTGGCGGGGCGCGACCTCTTCGACCAGGGACGATGGCAGGAGGCCGCGGGTCTCCTGCGGCGGGCGCTCGCCCTGCGCCCCACGGACCGCCGCGTCAGGGCCTGGATGGCGGACGCGGAGCGGGCAGGATCCGGCCGGCCGCCTCGACCAGAAACCCGACCGCCCGGCTGACCCAGAGTTCCTCCTCATCCGTGAGAAGGCCCGGGA
>JAHFSL010000302.1:0-1975 GCA_023265785.1 Candidatus Coatesiibacteriota bacterium
AGCCGGCCCGCCTCGGTCGTCATTCCGTCCATGGTGCCGGCCGCAAAAATCTTGGGATAGCCGTGCCGGGCAATCCCAAGCCCCGCGAGCAGGCGGAGGGCGAGGAGGCCGAGGTCGGTCACCCCCGGCTCCCTAGAGCTTGACGACGAACCGGAACCGGGCCGACACCGCCGCGATGGCCAGGACCGCGAGCATGATCACCACGGCATTCGCCATCCCCGCCCCGCCGCCCGCACCCCAGTACGGCATGAGGTCCCAGCCGCGCAGGTTGGCGGCGTCACTCAACAGGTCGGGCAGGACATATGCGAAGAGTGCATTGCGGCCGGCCCACTCGAAAAGCCAGAAGGGTGCCACGGGCGCGCCCTTGCGGTCCAGGAACCAATGGGCCGCGGCCAGCCAGAGCGCGCCCTGCCCCGCGGCCACCAGCGCCCAGGATTCGGTGGCGGAATCCTTGTGGTACCCGTGGAGCGGCCGCAGGAACCAGCCCGCCGCCCACATCGCCAGCCCGAAGACCGCCAGGAACCGGACTTTGCCCTTCCCCTTGGCGGTCAGCCGCACCCCGGCGATCATGCCGGCCACGACCAGCCCGGTGGTCGAGCCGAGGTACTCGTGCACATCCAACCACCGGTCAATGTATGAGAGAAGACCGATCCGCACGCCCGCCGCCCCGATGGCGATGGCCATCATGAGCCCCAGCACGCCCATCAGGGCCACCTCACTGCCGCGCAGGAGGAGGAAGGTGAGACTGCCGACCAGGTAGGCCCAGCCGATGATCCCGAGGATGCCCCACCACTGCGGCTCCAGGTGCGGGATGGCCTTGCCGTTCTCCAGCCCGCGCCAGCCCCAGAGCAGGGCCGCCAGCCCGATGGCCGCCACCAGCTTGATCACCGTCTCGATCCGCCTGGCGATCGGGGTCGTGGACCAGGGCCATGAACTCCAGAGGACCACGGCCGCCACCAGGAACAGCGTGGACCAGGCATTCTGGGTCATCCCCGTGGCTACGGGATCGAACCGGTCCTCGTTGACGAACATCACCCCGAGCACCAGCAGGGCGAGGACCCGCGGGATGATCCGGGCCAATGCGCCCCACGGGAACCCGCCGACCAGGTACCGGCCGAGCGAGAACGGAATGGAGACCCCGGCAATGAAGAGGAACCACGGGAAGACCATGTCGGTGAGGGTGTATCCGTCCGTGGTGGACGGCAGGTGCTGGGACCAGGCCGGGACATTCTTCATCCCGCCCACATGGTTCACGAAGATCATCAGCGCGATGTCCGCACCGCGCAGGACATCCAGCGACCGGAATCGGGCGGAAGCCGGGGCAGAGGCCATCCCGTTGATTGTATAGTGATCCGCATGACCGCGCTCGACCTCGCCGTCATCACGGCCTACCTGCTCGCCGTCATCGCGGTCAACCGCCACTGGGCCGGAAAGGTTGATTTTGCAGGCTGGCTCACCTCCAAGAACTCCATCGGAACCGGCTTCCTGGTGTTTACCGTGGTCTCAACCAATGTGGGTGCGGGCACGATCATCGGCACGGCCGGTTCCACCATGCACGATGGGCTGGGATTGGGGCTGACCTATGGCGTCGGCGTCCTGCTCGGATTCTGGCTCATGGCCGCCGTGACCGGTCGGATTCGGCGAATCACCCCGAAGGGCGAGCGGTCCAGTTTCCAGGAGTTCTTCCGGCTCCGGTACTCGCGCGGGGTCCAGATGGCGGTCGGCCTCCTGATCGCCTTCCTCTACTTTGTCTACCTCGCGGCCCAGTTCAAGGCGCTGGGGGCCATGCTCGAGGTGTGGGGTGGGTGGGATACCCGGCTGGCCGGGCTGGCCGCGGCCCTGCTCGTGATCTGGATGACCGCGGGTGGCGGGATCCGGAGCGACATGTATACCGACGTCATCCACTTCTGGGCCATGCTCCTCATGGTGGGCGCGGCCGTCGTCATTGAAGTGGGCCGGCTGGGCGGGCCGTCCG
>JAHFSL010000302.1:1985-4089 GCA_023265785.1 Candidatus Coatesiibacteriota bacterium
CGCCACCCTGACGGCGCAGGGGCGGCTCGCCCGGCTCCTCGATCCCTATGCGTTCGGCGGCGCCTCCTTCGTCTGGATGGGGATTCCCACCGGCGCCCTGCTCGGCCTGCCGGCCATGGAGAACTGGCAGAGGGTGGATGCGGCGACCAACGCGGCGGCGGCCCGGCGGGCATTCGCCTGGGCCGGGGCGCTGAACTTCCTCTTCTTTGCGGCCGCCGTGATCCTGGGGTTCGTGGCCGCCGCCGCCCTCCCGCCGGAGATCCCGGGCAATCATGTCCTCTATGAATTAATATCAAGGACGCTCCCCCCCGGGCTCCTCGGCCTGGCCGTGGTCGGGCTCTTCGCCGCGCTGATGTCCACGGCCAATACGATGCTGATGGTCTCGGTGGCCTGCCTGCTGGGTGACCTGCTGTACCTCAAAGACGACCGGCTGGCCGCCCGGCCGGCCATCCTGCGCTCGACCCGCCGCCTCACCTGGGCCGTGGGGGCCGCGGGGCTGGCCATCGCGTGGTGGGAACCGCATATCGTCTCGCTGATCCAGGCCGCGCTCTGGGGCTCCGGGATGCTCCTGCCGGTCGTGATCGGCGGGCTCTTCTGGCGGCGGGCCAACAGCGCCGCCGCGCTCACCAGCATCGTCACGGGGCTGGTGGTCTCGGTCCTCCTCTCCCGGATGCCCCAATTCAGCGAAACCTACTGGATTCCGGGGTTGGCCGTCGCCACCACCGTCTTCGTCCTGGTCTCGCTGGCCGGTGACCACGAGCCGGGCGAACGGATAGAATTGAGCGCGTGATGCCCACCCCGCTTGCCGCCGGACTGGCCGCCCTGCTGGCCGGAGCCCCCGGAGCCGCCGGTTCTCCCGCCCGCGGTGCCGCCGTCGTCCCGCCGATCAAACTGATCCTGATTGATGCGAAAACCACCCGGGCGTACGGGCCCCTGCCCTGGATCCGGGACCGGCATGCGGAGATGGTCCGCCTCCTGGACAAGGCCGGTGCCCGGACCATCGCTCTCCGGTTCTACTTCCGGGACTCCCGGGGGGACCGTGGGGATCTCGCGTTGGTGGAGGCGGCGACGAAATCGGGCAAGGTGCTGACCGAGATCGGCAAGGCCGATGCCGCGTCAGGGTGGCAGCCGTCCGAGGATTGGCTCCAGCGCATCGCGTTGGCCGCTACTGGCAAGCCGCCGCGCAACCTGTTTTCCTCCGAGCATCTCCAGGTTCCCTACGAAGCGCTGGCCCGCGCCGTCCGGGGCTCCGGCTCGGTGGACGTCATCCTCAACAAGGAGCACAAGCTGGAGGGCCTGCCCCTCGTGGTCTCCCACCAGGGCCGGCTCCTGCCCAGCCTGGGGCTCCGGATCTTCCTCCAGGCCACGGGGATGGAACAGGCCTCCACCGCCTTCCTCCAGTCGCCCGAGAAGGTGTTCGGGATGATCAGCCGGGAGGTCACGAAAACCCTGCAGGTGGGGAACCTCAAGATCGCCATTGACCAGTTCGGGTGCGCGCTCGTGAATCTCACGCCCCCGGGCCGGGGCTACGCCACCTACAGCTTCGTGGATGTCCTGAAGGGCGAGGTCCGGCCCGCGGCCCTCAAGGACGCCATCGTGCTGATCGGGGCGGACACCGAGGAAATGAACGTGGAGACCTCCACGGGCCCCAAGAACGGGATCGAGTTGGCGGCCGACCAGGTCCGCGCCCTGTACCAGTACCTGGAGGACCCGGGGCGCTGACCTGACCGGCTTCGCGCTCGCCCTCCTCCTGTTCCTGGTCTGCCGGCCCGCGGGGGCGGGCCCGCTGACCGACACCGACCTGGCCCGCAAGCGGGAAGGCTGGTATGCGGCCGGCCTGCCGATCCTTAAGTATTCCGATGACGCCGGATGGGGCTACGGTGCCAAGCTCTTCATCAATGACGGCGGGCATCGGGATGACCCGGCGTTCCGGGAGGGACCGTTTGACCGGCAGTTCTACCTGCAATTGGAGACCTCGACGCGCGGGCGGCAATACCATGTCGCGCGGGCCGACTGGCGCCGCCTCGGGGGTTCGCGGTATCGCCTGCGCGCCGAGGTGGTGCTGGAAAAGGACGTCGCCCGCAATTGGTTCGGGGCGGGCGCC
>JAHFSL010000303.1 GCA_023265785.1 Candidatus Coatesiibacteriota bacterium
TTCGGCTCCGAGGGCGTGACCGCCACCGGGGAGCCGAGCCGCAGGACCCTGCCCTGGCGGGGCGGAACCGCCCGGGTCCTGACCGGCGGGCCCGGCTCGATCACGATGAGGTCGCTCCCCGCCGCCGGAAGGTCCAGGGCCAGCCGAACGGCCGGAGCCCCGTCCAGCCGGGTCGGAACGGCCGTGACCGGCTGGATCCCAGCACGCGTCGCGTCCCAGCGGGTGACGCGCCCGGCGCCCACCAGTTCCAGCCCCACCTTGGTGCCGCGGGTCCGATGGCGGTTGACCACGAAGTACCGGTGCGTTGTCCCCTCCCGGGTGTGCAGGGCGGCCAGCCCGGACGCCGGCCGGCCCCCATTCCACCGCAGGTCCCGCGCCACCCCGCCGGCGGCCAGCGCCCCATCCACCCGGCGGGCGTCCCGTAACCCCACCAGCCGGCGGGCGCGCCGGGCGATCGCCCGCCACCGGGCGGCGGCGGGATGACCGTCCACCCGCACGGGAAGCGGGCCGGCGAACCACACGGGGACGCCGCGCCGGACGAGGGCCGCCAGCAGGTTCAGGGTGGACCCTGACCAGTTGGGCGAGGGCGGCACGATGACCGCGCGGTAGGGGGCGGCGCGCCCCACCACCAGTGCCCGACCCCGGATGCGGGCGTGCGCCGCCAGCAGGGTCTCGTCGCCCAGGTCGAATCCCCGACCGCAGGCCACGAGGGATTCCATCAACCGCTCCAATTCCGATTGCACCCGCTTCGCGGCCGCGGGCTCCCCCGCCCAGTCCATCGTGGCCCAGGCGCCGGCCACCGGGTGGAGGACGAGGACCCGCGCCTCGGGCCGCCCCCGCTCCAGCACCGCCGCCAGCCGCGCCGCATACACATTGGGGAGGCGCTGGTCGGACCACCACGGGGCATGCCAGGAAAAGGTCGGGGGATAATCCCGCTTGCGGTCGCCCGCCATGCTCTGGAGGACCAGGTGCGGGCAGAGCAGGCCGATCCCGTGGACGAGATGCCAGTCGGCCAGCCACTTCTGGTCCGCAAAGGTCAGTCCGTGACCGGCGACGCCGTAGAGCTCCGAGAGAATACGCCGTTTCCCCAGCTGGCGCGCGGCGCTGGCGACCTGCGCCAGCGTCAGCCGGTGCCCGGCCTGCAGGCGCAGATGGTCAATGCCCGGGATGCCCTGGTGGGCGTAGAGGGGCATCACGGCCCCGGCGGTGCGGGTCTGCGACCAGAGTCCATCCTCGTCCAGCCAGTGGCCGGTGAGGGCCAATCCATGCCGGCGGCACCACCGGCCGACCTGCGCCGCGAAACTTTCCCGGAACCGGGCCGCCAGTGCCGCGACGAAGGCATGACGGATGGCCTCCGTTCCCGGGCCCCCGGCCGCCAGCGCCGGAAGGTCGGCCAGCCCGTGCGGCAGGGCGCGGGCCAGCACCCGCTCGAATCCCGGCGTCCACGGCAACCCCCGCGCGTACCAGGACGCCAGCATCGGCTCGTCGGTGAAGATGCCGGGGATGGTCCGGCCGAATTCCTTCCCGAATCGCCGGGCATAAGGGTCCCACGCCAGCCGGAGGAGGGCCCGGACGGCGGCGGGATTCAGGAGGTCCGGGTAGGACCTTCCGCCGAACCAGTCTGAGTCCCCGTCCTCGTGGATGACGAAGGCCAGGAACGTGCCGCCGCGCGGTACGCGGGCCCCCCGCGCCAGCCGGCGCCAGGGCCAACCGGTCCCCGCGCGCACGAACTCCAGGAACGGCTCGAACCGGCCGGGATCGCCCGGGCCCGCGGGGCCCGCCGGAACGAACGCCCGGGCGCGGGCCGCCGCCTGGGCCCGCGCCAGGTCGAACCCCTCCCCCCAGAGCAGTTCCCGGACCCGGAACTCCGGGTGCCGGTCGAGGAGGAGCCCGCCCGCAAATCCGCTGGGCCACCGGTCCTCGTCATAGAGCCAGGCGTGCAACCCGTGCCGCTTGGCCTCGCGCACGCAGTGGGCCACAAGGTCCATCCATGCCGCGGAGAGGAACGGCGTCTCCAACCCGATCCGGGGATGGATGAAGAAGCCGCCATACCCCGCCCGCGCCAATTCACGGATTTGCCGCGCCAGTTCCCCCCGGGACACGGGCGCGTTGAACGCCCAGAGGGGCACGGGCCGGTTGGCTACCGGCGGCCGGTGAAACGACGCGCGCGCGTTCACGCCGATGGACCGGGCGGAGGCGGGACGGACGGCGCTCAGCCGGCCGACAGGCCGGCGAAATCCATCGCGAGCAGGGTGGCGACCTTGCGCAGGTCCGCCAGCCGGTGGCCGGTCCCCAACGCGACATGATGGGTGGGGCCTAACGCCGCCCAGCGGTCCATCCACGCGGCCACCTCGAAGGGGTCGTCGGGCCGGGCCGTGAACCGCAGACGCGAATTCGTGTTGCCGATCTTGAGCGTGGCGCCCGGAAGGGACCATCCCTCCGCCGCCAGCCACTTCAGCCGGCCGTCACGGGTCTGGGTGAGGCCGAGAATGGTCACCGGTCCCTCCCTCACCCGCGCCTCCACCGAGATCCCGCTTCCCCGTTTGCCGTGATACAGCCCGAGCCCGCGCAGGACCGGCTTGCCTTCGGCAATGGCGAGATGGAAGGGGCCGTCGTGGCCCATCAGAATTATCTTGTCGGTGAAATCCATGGCATAGAGTTCCGTGAAGGATCCGCCGGCACCCAGCAGGTCCATCACCTTCATGGCGATGGCGTTCTTAAGATCGCCCTCCCCGCTGCACGGCACGCCCCGGGCCGTCAGCAGGGAACACCCGAGGATCAGCCCGGCGCCCAGCGATTCGTAGGCGTTCCCATCCACCCCCCGGTGATAGTAGGCCAGCCCGTGCAGGTCAAAGTCGCGCACCAGGGCGTCCAACCCGGCCGCGACCCGGCAGGACCATTCCAGCGCCTCCGGCGACGGCGCCTTGGCCAGCGGATCGGACGGCGAGTCGCCGCTGATCGCAAACATCCGCAGGGCCTCCTCCCGCCGCGCCGCGATGTCCACGGGCGTCACGGCGTTGACCCGGGCCTCCAGGTCGTCCATCTCGAGCACCTCGATGTGGGCCCGGGTCGCACCCGTCACCTGGGTCAGGTCGGAATACATGTCGAGCATCCCGGGGTAGGTGTGGCCAAGGAACCCGATCCGGCTCCGTTCCAGCGCACGGCGTGCGCCGGCCGCCGCGACCCAGCCGGCGATCTCCCGCCACGCCGCCACCGCGGCGGGATGGGCCGCCGTGACCTCGTCCGCCAGCGCGCCTGGGGTCTGGCGCTCCAGCCCGAGCAGACCCGTGACCGCATGGAACCCGATGCCGCACCGCTCGAATGCGCAGGCGATCTCGGGGACACAACACGCCTGACAGTTGGCCAGCCACTCGGCGGTGCCGGTCCTGGCATAGGCCAACTGGGCCGTGGGCTGGAGGTTCAGGATCAGGACCGGCTTGCCCAGCCGCGCCACGGCCGGCACCACCTGGCTGGACGTGGAGTAGGTGGTGACATAACAGCAGATGAGGTCCACATCAGCCGCGGCGAACCGGTCAGCGGCGGCCACGGCCGCCGGCTGGGAGTCCACCATCCCCGCGTCGGTCACCTGCGCGCCCAGCGCGGTGAGCCGGCCGGCCACGAACGCGCCGTACCCGGCCAGCCGGTCGCGCAGGCCCGGGAACTGCGGCCAGTAGGCCGCCAGCCCCACGCTGAAGATCCCGATCCGCGGCGCCATCGTCATGCCGCCCATCCTATCGGAAGGCCCCGGCCGGTGTCACCGCGAGGGGACGGCCAGCACGGTGACCGAGAGCGGGTCCAGCGTGACCACAAGCCGGCCGCCGCGGAATGGAACGGGATTTTGTGGCATGAGAACGGGATGAATGTCGGTCGGTCCCGCACCGGTGAGGACCAGCCGGGAAGCCGTCCCGGAGAGTCCCGGCTCGCCGGCAATCTCGACCATGACGGGCCGGGCGATCGTGTCACGGTTCACCAGGAGCAGAGTGAGCGGGGCCGCCGTGGCATACGCCCCGACCAGGTCCGTTCCCTCGGTCCAGACCAGCGACGCCCCGGCCAGCGGCGCTTTCCACGCCTTGA
>JAHFSL010000304.1 GCA_023265785.1 Candidatus Coatesiibacteriota bacterium
TCAACCGGACCTGGATTCCCCGGCTGGAATACCGGGAATCGTACTGGACCGAGGGGTTCGACGCGGACTGGGCCGCGCGCAACCGGCAGAACTCGTCCCACGCCCGGCTGGATGCACGGCGCGGGGGCAAGGTGGTCTATGAGGGATTCGTCCACACGATGTCGCGGTGGGTGCCGACCGCGCTGTTCGACCGGCATCCGGAATATTTCGCCCTGCGCAAGGGGACGCGGATGGGCGGCCACGCCCAGCGGTGCCTGACCCACCCCGACGTCCTGCGCCTCACGGTGGCCAATGTGCGCCGGGCCCTCCGGGCCAACCCGGAGGCAACCATCGTCTCGGTGTCCCAGAACGACAACCAGGACTACTGCGAGTGTGACGCCTGCCGGGCGCTGGACGCGCGGGAAGGGTCGCACGCCGGGAGCATGCTGGCCTTCGTCAACGGCGTGGCCCGGGCCATCGCGGGGGAATTCCCCCGCGTCGCGGTGGACACGCTGGCCTACCAGTACACCCGCAAACCGCCCCGCACGATCCGGCCGCGGCCCAATGTCATCGTGCGGCTGTGCTCCATCGAGTGCTGTTTCTCGCACCCGCTCGAGGGCTGTCCCGAGGAGAGCAACACCTCCCTCGTGCGCGACCTCAAGGGGTGGAGCCGGCTGACCCGCCGGCTCTACATCTGGGACTATGTCACCGACTTCGTCCACTACCTCCTGCCGTTTCCCAACCTGGATGTTCTTGACCGGAACATCCGGACCTTCGTGCGCTACGGTGCCGCGGGGATCTTCGAGCAGGGGAACTACTCACCGGGCGGGGGCGGGGCGCACGCGGACCTCAAGCTCTGGGTAATCGGCAAGCTCCTGGTCAACCCCGCGTTCAGGGTGGGGCCGCTGATCCGGGAATTCATCCGTGGGGTCTACGGCCCGGCTGCGGGACGGGTCCAGGCGGCGATGGACCTCCAGCGGGCCGCCATCCGCCGGAGCAGGGAGCATGTCCGCATTTTCGACGGGCCGGATCGCGGGTTCCTGGCCCCTTCCGTCCTGCGCCGGTGCGACCGGCTTCTCGCGGCGGCCGAGCGGGGGGCGGTGGCCCGGCGGGACTGGCCACTGGCGTCCCGCGTGGAGCGGGTCCGGATGCCGGTCTGGTACGCCCAGGCGGCGCGGGCCGCGGATCGCCGTCCCGTCCCCCGGGCGACCGTGGCCCGGCTCCGGCAGGCGATTCGCAACCAGGGGTTGACCAACCTGACCGAGTGGCGGCCGCTGGAGGCGGACCTGCCGCGGCTCGACCTGGCGCCGCACCGGCGTGCCGTCCGGCCGGGGGTCCCCGGGACCATCGTCGCCGGTGACACCGCGTTCAAGCTCTGGGGTGGCGCCGACCAGGTCGTGCTGGCCCGGGACGCCAGAGCCGGCGACGGCGTGGCGGCGTGCCAGCCGGCCGGTTGCACGTGGGGGAGCATCCAGTACGACCTGCCGGACCGCGGCCGGCCCGGAACGCGGTACACGGTGCGGGCGCGGGTGCGTGTGGACAAGCGGGGCGACACGGGGCCGGCGTTCACCGTCGGCGTGTACGAACTGCCCTCGTACCGCACGGTCGGCGCGGTCAAGGTCGAGGCACGGGACATCCGCAATTCGGAGTACCGGTGGTACGACCTGTGCACCATTGAACTCCGCCCCGGCCTGTATGCCAGCATTGCGCCCGCGGGCAATACGGCGAGCATCGGGGGGACCTGGACGGACCGGTTCGAACTCGTGCCGGTTGGGCAACACCCGGTCACATGACGGCGCGGCGCGCCGCGCTCGTGGCCGCAATCCTGCTGGGCGTCCCGAAGGTTCCCCGGGCGGCCGCCGTCATTGACCTCGGGACCCTGCTCACCGGCGCCGAGAAGTACCGTGTTTCGGTGATACCGGGGAGTCGGGGCCTGCTCGATGCCGCCATCCGGATCGGGGGAGGAGGAGAGGTACGGGTGGTGCGGGGCTTGCGCGTGGTGGTGCGGGGGTCGGACCTGGCCGCCGCCGAATCCACCGGGTTTCTAAGCGCGGAGGTTCGGCGGATTTCCGACGGGATCACCGCGGCACACCGGTTTGCGCTGGATGCGGGACCGTGTACCGTGGGGGTGGCCGTGCGGATCGCCGGAGCCTGCCTGTGCGTGTCCGTCTGGATGGATTCCGTTCCGCCGGCATCGCCGTTCCTGGAGGTCCGGCTCGAAGAAGTCTCATTCGGGACTTGGGACGCTCCGCCCGAGCGGATCTACGCCGGAGACGGCAATGTCCTCGTCCGTCCGGCGGCCTTCACCCTCATGTACGACGGCCACCAATTGTCCACTTCCTTCATTGGGTTGGAGTGGAAGCAGGGACCGGCCATGGTCGTGGCGACCGACGCCGTGCCCGACCGGCTCGACGTGGATCCCGCCGGACCGGCGGCCGCGATCCGCGCGCCAGGGGCCCAGGAGATGCTGGTGGTGCCGGGAACCGATGCCTGGTCCGCGCTGGCGGCATGGCGGGAGGCCCGTGCGCCTGTCGCCGCCGCCGGGGTGCGGGCGCTGGCGGGCCGATTCGCGATTGACCTGTGGGGAGGGACGTTCACGGAGGCCACGGCCGCCCTGCACCGGTCCTACGCGTACGGAATGACGGACGCCGTGGTGGTCTGGCACAACTGGCAGAGGCACGGCTACGACGTGGGACTGCCGGACATCTGGCCTCCAAATCCCGAACGCGGGACCGTGCCGGAATTCCGGGCGCTGGCAGACCTGTGCCGGACCGCCGGGGCGCTCTTCGCCCCCCACGACAACTACATCGATTACTACCCGGACGCCGAGGGTTTCGGTCCCGACCGGTTGTGCCACGATGACAAGGGCCGACCCGTCAAGGCCTGGTTTAACGCGTGGGCCAACGCCCAGTCTTTCCGGTGGCGGCCGGACCGCGTGCGTCCCGCCATCGAGCGCAATCTGGCGCTCGTGCGGGGGGGTGTCCAACCAACCGCGTATTTCACCGATGTCTGGTCGTCCATCGGGCCGCACGACTGGCGGGACCGCGATGGGACCTTTCATCCGCGCGAGGAAACCCGCCGGTTATGGCGGGAGTATTTTGCGTGGATGCGGAACTTCCTGGGCGGTGCGCCCCAGATTTCGGAGTCGGGACACGACGCGCTGGTCGGCTGGCTTGACGGGGCACAGGCCAACCACCTGCGGGTGGATCCGGGCGCTGCCGGCTGGTTTGTCTGGAAGATCCGGTGCGCGGACGCGGAGCGGGTGCCGTGGCTGGACTTCGCCCTGCACGACCGGTTCGCCCTCCACGGCGCCGGGTACGAGGACCGGTATGCGGCCGGGCTCGACACCCGGCTGCACGGGATGTATTCGGACGATTATTTCGCGACGGAACTCCTGACCGGCCATCCCGGGATGGTGAAGGACGCGTTCTCGGCCGAAGCCGTCCGCACCTACTGGCTCCTGCACGCCGTCGGCCGGGCGCTGGCGGGCCGCCGCATCGCCGGCGTCGAGTTTGCGGACGGCGACATCCACCGTCAGCGGGTTCGCTGGGAGGACGGGGGACTGGCCGAGGTGAACCGGGGTGGGCGGGACTGGAACACGGGCGGCCGGACCCTGCCGCCGTTCGGTTTCCATGCACGGGCGCCCGTGCCGGGAGGCATGGCCGAGTGCGCGGTGGAACACGTCGGGATGGCGTGGAGGGAGTGGGCCCGGTGGCCGGGCGGGCTGTACCTGGGGGCCCGGGCCGCCCCCAGGCTCATCCGGGTCCGAGCCGAGGGCCTCCGGGACACCGGGTCCGGATCGTTCGAACTGCGGCTCGCCTGGGACGCGCCCGTCCCCGCCGACCTGCCCTTCCGGCTGTTCGTCCATTTCATCGCCCCGGACGGTAAGATCGTGTTCCAGGGCGACCATGAGGCTCCCGTCTCCGCGACCGCGTGGTCCGGCACCGTGCACACGGTCGCCAGGGTCCGGGTGCCGGAGGCGATTCGGGCGGGCGACGCCTTCCCGATCATGGCCGGCATGTGGGACCCCAAGTCAGGAGGCCGCCCCGAGCTCGAAGGTCCCGATGACGGCCAGCGACGGTACCGAC
>JAHFSL010000305.1 GCA_023265785.1 Candidatus Coatesiibacteriota bacterium
AAAGACTCGGAGCTCATGCATTCGCCAACGATCGGCAGGGGACGCGGCAGGATTGCGCGCTACCGGGCGATCCAAGTGATATCGATGTTGAGCAAGTCGACTCCGTGGAGCCCGGCCGCCAAGCGTCGCTGGCGCCGCGAGCGCCGCCTGCTGGCCGTAGAACCAGAGCCGAAATACACCCTGCACTAGGAAGTTCCCGGGCGGGTGGGAGTCAGTGAAGAAGCAGGCCGGCGGCGCCGATCAGGCCGGCGTCGTTGCCCATGGCCGCCGCCTCAATCCGCACCTGCTCGTTGCCGGGGCGCATCGCCCGGCGCTTTACCTCGTCCCGGACGGCGGGAAAGATGAATGCGCCGTTGGCGGCCACACCGCCGCCCAGGATCACCACCTCGGGGGCGAAAATGTTGACGAGGTTGACGATGCCCAGTCCCAGCAGTCGGCCGGTTTCCTTGTAGATGGAAATCGCCGGCCCGTCGCCCTTCTTCGCCGCCTGGCCGATGAGGGCGGGGGAGAGTTTCTCGAAATCCCGGCCAGCCATTTCGATCAGCATGCTAACCGTGCCGGGTTTGTCCAGCAATTCGCGGGCCCGGGCGATGATCCCGGCCGTGCCGCAGTAGGCCTCCAGGCATCCGTGGTTGCCGCAGCCGCACTTGGGGCCCTTGTCGTTGATGACGATGTGCCCGACCTCGCCGGCGGTGACCCGGGTGCCATTGACCAGTTTCCCGTCCACGATGATGCCACCCCCGATCCCGGTCCCCAGCGTCAGCAGGATCATGGTTTTCGTTCCCTGGCCCGCGCCGCGCCAGTGCTCGGCCAGGGCCGCGCAGTTGGCGTCGTTTTCCACGCGCACGGGCATCTTCAGGCGATCCGCCAGTCGGGCGCCCAGCGGGTAGCCGTCCCAGCCGGGCATATTGGGGGTGAAGTAGATCTGTCCCACCGAAGGGTCGAGCGGGCCGGGGGAGCCCACGCCCAGTCCGACGGGATCCGCCTCGGCCTTGCCGCGCATCTGTCCGGCCAGCACGGCCATGCGCCCCATGACCGCGTCGGGCCCTTCGTGGGCGAGCGTCTTGGCCTCGGCCTGGGCCAGCACCGTTCCGTCCTCCGCGACCAGCCCGGCCTTGATGTTGGTGCCGCCGAGGTCAATCCCGATCGCGGTCCGCGCCATCAGGAGGTTCCCGCAATCACCGGCAGGCTGGCGGCGGCGACCGCCTGCCCGTGGCGTCGCTCAATCTCCCCCTCGGGCATGTGAATCCTTATCCGGGCGGCGACCTCGGGGAACTCGTCCCGCAGGACGGCCAGCGCCCGGTCCACGATCAACGGCCCGCCCCGGCCGCTCGTCACGCGGCCAAGCGCGAGGACATGGCGAATCTCGTAGAACTCGGCGTAGTAGGCCAGCGCGTAGCCCAGGAAGCACCCGATGGAGTCGAACACCCGGGCGGCGCGCTCATCGCCCGACTCGTGGGCGGCCTGGATTTCCTTCAGCCGTTCCGCCGGTGAGGCGCCCGCCGTGAGGGGCAGCCCAGCCGCCGTGGCCAGCCGGCCGGCCGCCACCTGGGAGAAGTACTGGACGCCGACCCCCAGGTCGCCGGACCATTCGTCGGCCGGGGCGTTCCGGCGCCAGTCCACCGGTGCGAAGGCCAGTTCGGAGAGCCAGTCGGTCAGGCACCGTGCCGGGGTGACATACCCGGCGGCCTGCGAGGAGCCCATGGCAATGCCCAGCACCGCGCCATCCTTGAGGCTCATGGAGCCGGCCAGTGCGGTGACATCGCCGTCATTGGCCACCTCCAGCGGAATGCCGTTCCATTCCTTCTGGACAGCCTGGAAGATGCCCTTTACATCCGCCTGAAACCGGGCCTCGGGAACGCCGCGGAACAACGAGGCAACCAGGATCCGGTTGTTGATGACCACCCCCGCGGTCGAAACGCCGATCGCGTCCACGCGTGGCATTCTGGCTCCCGCAATCTTGAGGGCGGACTGGATCTGGGCCAGGTGCCAGCCGGGATCCTGCTGGTCGCGCGGCGACCAGACCACTTCCTCGGTGAACACGGGCTCGCCCCGGATCACGGCGGCAACCTTCCGGTCGGACGCGCCCAGGTCCAGCCCGATTCGATTGCCGTCGAGGTGGCCGCCCTTGGGGCTCGCCGACTCCCGGGCGGGGGGCGTGGTGTCCGCCGCCATCCCCTCGATGGCAAACACCCGCTCGTAGACCCGGCCCATGAAGGCCGCATCAAAGGCGCGGGCCCCGCCGGGGGCGAAAATCTTCCTCAGCCCCTCGACGAGGGGTGCCGGGCCCTCCACGGTGATCCGGCCGGCCCCCTTCTGCCAGAGCAGGAATTTGACCAGTCGCTCGGCAAAGGCCAGGTTCGCGTCGTCCCGGCCACCACCCGCCGCGAAGACGGCGGTGCGGTGGACCGAGAAGCTCTCCGGCCCGCGTTCGAGCCCCAGAACCAGCGGCACCCCGCCGCCGGGTGAGGAGCGCACGGCCTCCTTGAACGCCCGGTGCCCCAGCGCGGCGGGAAGGAATTCCGGATCGAGCGGCGGGACATGCCGCGGCGCAGGAAGCGGCAGGCCGGTCAGGTGAACTTCGCGATGCGCGCCATGACATCCTGTGTGAACTTCTCAAGATGACCGCGGGCGTAGGCCGCGGGGTCCAGGCTGTCGTCGGCGATCAGGGGGGTCAGATCCATGCCGTAGATGAGGCCGGTGGCCTGATCAGTCGTGTGCGAGGAGAAGAAGGTGGCATTGGCGCGCCAGCGGCCCAGGGTGGCGAGGTCATACCGTTTGCCGCCCGCGATCTGGGAGTCGAAGACACCGACCATGGCCGCGCCCAGCGCGTCATGGGCGGAGACATCCATCACCACCTTGTCCTCGTCCGCCAGCCAGTCGAGGTTGCGCCAGACCTCACACCCGACCAGCCTTCCGGGCCGGACGGTGCGCGGCAGGGAGCGGATCGCACGCAGGACATTCAGCACCACGCCGATGTGGGTGTCGTGCTTGTCGCACAGGTTGTGCGTATAGACGATGCGCGGCCGCGACCGCTCCAGCACGGCCTTGAGGTCAGTGGCCAGCGCAGGGTTGTTCGGGTCCTTGACGACCGCGCTGGGGTGGCACAACTGGATCATGGCCGAGTAGTCCGCCATCGTGGCGGCCTTGCGCTGTTCCGTCCGCCGGATCTGCTTCATTTCCTCGTCGCTGGTCGTCGCATAGGGCCCCGAGCGCGCACTTCCGCCACCGTCGGTGACGGTGATTCCGGTGAACCAATCCGTGTCTGAATCAAAACACTCCAGGATGCCGCTCCACGCCATGATTTCCAGGTCATCCTGGTGTGCACCGATGCCGACTTGCGTGGTCCGCGCGAGGGCCCGGTCCAACGCAACGCCGTCGGGAACCAGGACCTCCGCATCCGGCCGCGAGAAGGTCATGCTTCGGCCTCGCGCGAGGGCTCGGGATCGGGCTCGGCATCGGTCGCCTCGGCCGGCGCCCAATACTGCTCGTATTCGCGCTGGTAGGACAGTGTGGTCAGGTTGGTCATGCGGTCCAGGTACAGCACCCCGTCCAGGTGATCCAGCTCGTGCTGGATGACAATGGCCGAGAAGCCTTCCGCCTCGAAGGACTGGAGCGCCCCGTCCCGGTCAAGGGCTTCCACCCGGATGTGCCGCGGCCGGTGGACGAGCCCCCGCACACCGGGAATGGACAGGCATCCCTCCCACCAGTGAAGGGTTTCCGCGGTGAGCGGGGTGACGACGGGATTCACCAGGACGCTCATGGCGAAATCGGGGGCATCGGGATACCGCGGGTTCTTGTGCGATTCGATCACCGCGATCCGGCGGCCCACGTGGACCTGCGGGGCGGCCAACCCGACGCCCTGGTACTCGCGCATCGTGATGACCATGTCGTCAATCAGCCGCTGGACCTCCGGGGACAGCAGGTCGACGGACGTGACCTCCACGGCGCGGTCCCGCAGGATCGGGTGGCCCATCTGCGCGACTTTGAGGATCGCCATGCCCGGATTATAGAGGCTTCCCCCGGGCGCGGTGAACGGGGGAGAGGACCGACCGGAC
>JAHFSL010000306.1 GCA_023265785.1 Candidatus Coatesiibacteriota bacterium
ATAGATGGAGCGCGAGTGCCGCCGCATCCATTCGCCCATCCCGGCCAGCCGGTCGAGGGCGCGCTGGTCGAACTCGCCCCGGCCGGTCGGCCCGACATTCAGGAGCAAGTTGCCACCCTTGGCTACGCACTCAATCAAGAGCTTCACCAGTTGGTCCAGGCTCTTCCACGACTCCTCGTCCCGGAAGTAGCCCCACGAGCCGCCGAAGGTGTGGCAGGCCTCCCAGACCACGGGCTGACCGTCCACTCGGATCCACTCGCGGGGCAGGTACTGCTCGGGCGTCTTGATGTCCTGGTCAATCTGGAGCCGGTCGTTGAGGAGGATCTTCGGCTGGAGGGACCGGACCAGCTTGATCAATTTCTCGCTCTGCCACTCCGCCTTGCCTTTCCCCTTCAATTTGTCTGACGCCGCCACGCTGAAGTCGAACCACATGATGTCCACCTTGCCAAACTTCGTCAGGAGTTCGCGGGTCTGGCCGTGCAGGTACGCCACATACCGGTCGAGGTTCCGCGTCGCATCCGCGGCCACGAACGCGGGATCGTCCCGCCGCGGATGGTGCTGGTCGGCCGTGTAATCGGGGTGGTGCCAGTCGAGCAGGGAGTGGTAGAAGCCCACCTTCATCCCGCGCTTCCGGAAGGCCTCCACCATGGGTTTGAGCAGGTCCCGCTTCGCGGGCGTGTTCGTGGCCTTGTAGTCGGTGAGCTTTGAGTCCCAGAGGGTGAACCCCTCGTGGTGCTTGCTGGTCACCACGAAGTACTTCATGCCCGCCCCCGCGGCGGCGTCGGCCCACCGGGCGGGGTCGTAGAGATCCGGGTCGAACCGGCCGAAATAGGCGCCGTCGTAATCCTCGTTGGTTCGCCGCTCGTTGGTCTTCATCCACTCGTGCCGTGCCCCCAGTGAGTACAGGCCCCAATGGATGAACAGCCCGAACCGGTCCTGGACGAACCAGGAGGTGTCACCAGGTGTGGGGCGGGTCTTCAGCGTCACGCTAGGCCTTGACGATGCCGTCAATCTTCGCGAGTTCGGTGGCGGAGAATTTCGGGTTCTTGAGGGCGGCGACATTCTCCACGACCTGCTCGGGTCGGCTGGCACCGATCAGCGCGGACGTCACGCCACCGGGCCGCACCGTCCACGCCAGCACCATCTGGGCGAGGGTCTGCCCGCGTCCCCGGGCCAGGGCGTCGAGTGCCCGGACCTTCGTGAGGGTGGCCTCGGAAATGTCCTTGGGCTTGAGGAAGCCCTTGCCCGAGCCCGCCCGGGAGTCCTTCGGGATGCCCTTGAGGTATTTCGCCGTGAGTTGCCCCTGCGCCAGCGGACAGAACGCGATGGTCCCGATGCCGTGCTTCGTGGTCACCGGCAGGAGGTCGCCCTCGATCCAGCGGCCGAGCAGGTTGTAGTACGGCTGGTGGATGACCGGCCGGTAGAAGCCGTTCTTCCCGCAGGCATCGAGCGCCGCCTGCGTTTGTTTGCCGTCATAACTACTGATCCCGCCGTAGAGGACCTTGCCCTGCCGGATGGCGGTGTCGAGGGCGCTCATGGTTTCCTCGACCGGCGTGTCGGGGTCCGGACGATGGTGGTAGAAGATATCCACGTAGTCGAGCTGGAGGCGCTTCAAGGACTGGTCAAGGCTCGCCAGCAGGTACTTGCGCGACCCGAAGTCGCCGTAGGGTCCGGGCCACATGCCCCACCCGGCCTTGGTGGAGACTATTAATTCGTCGCGGTGACCGCGGAAATCCTCCGCCAGGATCCGGCCGACCCGGGACTCCGCGGCGCCGGGCCGCGGGCCGTAGTTGTTGGCAAGGTCGAAGTGGGTGATGCCATGATCGAACGCGGCGCGTAGCATCGCGCGGGCGTTGTCGTGCATCGCCGCCTCGGTCGCGTGGCGGCCGGCATCGGTCCCCGGATCCCCGAAATTGTGCCAGCACCCCAGGCTGATGGCGGGGAGCTTGAGGCCGGCTTTCCCGCAGTGGCGGAACCAGCCCGGCGGAACGGCCTCGTAACGGTCGGCGCGGAAACCCTTCGTCGGCGTGGTCGGTGTCTTGGGCATGCGGACAGTATCGGTTGCCGGGGCCCCCCGGTCAAGGGCGGTATCATACGCGCGACATGAGGCCTTCCCGGCTGGCGCTGGTCGGATGCGTCCTGCTGGCCTGTGCCGCGGGGGCCGACGGGGCCGACCCGGCGGACTGGACCCGCGGTGCCCGGATCGTCGGGAATGGGCTGGAGCGGGAACACATCCCGGACATCATCCGGGAGGCCCAGGACGCCCATGCGCAGGGCATCGAAGTGGACAACGACATCACCGGCCGGTACGAGAGCCTCCTCGATCCTGCCGCCAAGCTGGAGGACCTGCGGCTGATGGCGCAGGCCGCCCACGCGGCGGGTCTGCACACGTTCGTATACATCGCGGGGCTGGAATGCATCACCGGGAATGCGGAGAAGCGAGAGCACACCCTGCTCCAGGACCACCCGGACTGGGTCCAGCGCGACCGGCAGGGCCGGCCGGCGGTGTTCGGCGGCGGGACGGCCTTCTGGATCGAGCCGGGTGACGAGGATGTCTGGGTGACGCCGTTCGCCGTCGCGTGGCGCACACTCTACATGGAGCGCGTCCGGCAGATTGCGGCCACCGGAGTGGACGGCATCTATGTGGACATTCCCTACTGGATGACCCACTTCGACGGCTGGGAGGACCGGTGGCCGAGTTTCGACGCGGCCACGGTCGCGGAGTTTCGTCGGCGGACGGGGCGGGACGCGCTGACCGGGGTGAAACTCGGGGAGGCGGACGACCCCGGGTTTCGCTCGTGGGTGGAATTCCGGATTGACGCCATCACGGAGTTCATGGCGGAGATCGCGCGGACGGCCAAGGCCGTGAATCCCGCGTGCCTCACCATCGCGGAAATCTATCCCGGCTATGACGACGGGGCGATCCGGACGGGCGCGGATGTCTATCGCCTGTGCCCCGTCGTGGATGTCATCGCCCACGAGTTCGACGGGGGGGAGGGGATCGCGGCGCTGAAGTCCCCGCGCGATTGGGCGCGGTTTTCCGCAGGGATGGACGCCTTCCGGGCATTCGCGGGGGACCGGCCGACCTGGATGCTGGCCTATTCCTGGGACGGGCAGAAGGAGGTCCCGCCGCGCGAAGCCATGCTGACGCTGGCCTGTGCCGAGGTGATGGCCGGCGCCAGCGACTGGGACCCCCACGGCCATGTCATGGACGGGACCAATGATGCGCCGGCCCGGACGGAGATTTTCGCGTGGATCGAAGCCCACCGGGAAGTCTTCTATGCGCCGCGCGTTCCCCTGGCCCCCGTCGAAATCCGGTTCGACCCCGCGGCGCGCAACCGGAATCCGGGGGTCTACGCCGAGTCATTCACGCGGGAAATCGTGAAGTGCCTGCGCGGCCACCGGGCATTCCAGGTCGTGACGCCCCGGTCGCCCTTCACGCCCGGGACGGGGCCCGGGGTTGAGGTGCAGGCGCCCCCCACGGTGCTGGCGCGCATTGCGCTGGTGAACGGTCACCCCCATGCCTTCCTGTTCAACACGGCGGGACTGGAGGCGGGGAAGCGGCTGGACCCCCTGCCGGTCCGGCGGGTCGGCGTGGCGTTCCCGGCGGGACGCGCGTCCCGGGTCATGTGCCTCCCGTTCATGGGGGAGGTGCGCCAGCTCATGGGGGTCGTAGCCCGCGGGCGCCTGCGGGCGGAATTACCGCCGATCGGCCGGGGTATGGTGGTCTGGTGCGAATAACGGCCGGGTTCCGGATCGTCCTGCCCGCGGCGCCCTCCCCGTCCCAGCGCCACGCCGGGGAGGAACTCGCCCGGTTCCTGCGGGAGATTGCGGGTGTGAGCCTTGCCGTGGGGACCGAGTCGGACCCGCCTCGTGCCTGCGAGATCCTCGTGGGGGACGGGACGCGGCTCCGCCGGACCGCGTCCGGGATTGACTGGCGGCGGCTGGGTGACGAGGGATTCGTCCTGCGCACGGTCGGGACCCGGCTGGTGATCGCGGGCTCGCGCGTTCGCGGCGCCCTGTACGGCGTGTACGGCCTGCTGGAGGATTATTTCG
>JAHFSL010000026.1 GCA_023265785.1 Candidatus Coatesiibacteriota bacterium
CCGCCGCCCCGCCGGCGGCGCGCGTCGAGCACGACGGCCTGCTGGCCGACCTGCCCGGCGTGGTGCGGGACGGCGAGCGGTGGGCCGCGCTCACCCCCGCCCTCGCGGCCGCCGTGGGCGGGGACCTCCGGATCCGTTCCGCGGATCCGGCGGTGGTCCTGGCCCGGCCCGTCGGGGTGCTCCGGGCGGCACCGGGCCTCACGGCCGCCCTGACCGCCGCCGGCCAGGTGGTCTGGCTTCCCGATGCACCCCGGATGCTGGACGGGGCCCTGTGCATGACACCCCGGGCGCTGGTGGCCGCCCTGACCGCACTCGCGCTGCCGGGCCGTTGGGATGCCGATGCGGGCATCCTCCGGCTGGCGCCCGCCGAGCCCGCCCCTGCATCGTCCCGCCCGTCCGACCCGGCCCCGGGACCGCGGAGCGGCCGCCCCGCCGGGCCCCCCCCGGGACCGATCCACGTCGTGGTGGATGCCGGCCACGGGGGGCATGACTGCGGCGCCCAGGGCAATGGCGGGCTGTGCGAAAAGGCGGTGACGCTGGACATCGCCCTCCGGCTGGGGAAGTTGCTGACCGCGCGTGGCGCGAAGGTCACCTACACGCGGGAGGATGACCGGTTCATCTCGCTTCCGGGGCGGGTGGAGATCGCGCGCAAGGCACGGGCCGACCTGTTCGTCAGCGTGCACGTCAACTCCGCCCCCAGCAGCCGGGCCCGCGGCGTCGAGACCTACGTGTACGGCATGCGGACCTCGCCCCACGCGACCAGGGACATCGCGCGGTTTGAGAACGGGGACGCGAACTATATGGATCTCATCGTCTCCGATCTGGAGGAACAGGCGAATCATGCCGCGAGCATCCGGGCGGCCGGGCAGGTGGAGGCCGAACTGGTGCACGGACTCGGGCTCTTCGGGCGGGCCAGTTCCCGGGTGTTCGAGGCCCCCTTCTATGTGCTGAAGCGGTCGGGCCGTCCCGCCGTGCTGGTGGAGGTCGGGTTCATCAGCAATCCCGCCGAGGAACGGCGGCTCAAGGACCCCGACTACCGGCGGCGGCTGGCGGAAGCCATCGCCGCGGGCCTGACCGGAACCCTGCCGCCGCGCACATGAGCGGTCCGGGCGGGGAGGAATTCCCGGCCGGGGAGGCGGGCGGCGTGGCCTTCCTGCAGGCCGCCACCCTGGTGGCGGCGACGGGTCTCCGGCACTGGTTCACGGGGCGGCGGGGTGGCGGGAGTGTCGGTCCCCATGCGGCGCTGAACCTTGGATTGGCGTCAGGCGATGACCGCGCGACGGTCGAAGGGAACAGGACCCGGTGCTGGGCCGCGCTGGGCCTGCCGCACGCGCCGCTGATCCCACGGCAGGTGCACGGTGCCGCGGTGGCCCTGGTGGACGGGGCGAACCGTGCGGCATTCCTGGCCGACCCGCCCGAGGCCGATGCGGTGGTCACCGCCCTGCGGGGCCTGCCCCTGGCCATCCTGACCGCGGACTGTCCCGCCATCATCGTGTGGGACACCCGCACGCCCGCGCTGGCGGTGGTGCATGCGGGCTGGCGGGGCACGGCGGCCTCGGTGCTCTGGCGGACCCTCCTCACGATGATGGAGTCGTTCGGGACGCGGCCGGAGGACTGCCGCGCGGCGCTGGGCCCGGCCATCGCGGGTCCCTGCTACGAGGTGGGCGAGGACGTCCGGACGGCCTTCGTCCGGGGCCTGGCGTACGGACAGGATGTGCTCGCGCCCGGCGGCGGACCGCTCAAGTGGCTCGCGGATCTCCGGGAGGCCAACCGCCGCCAGCTCCTCGATGCCCGGCTGGCGCCGGCCTCCGTCGGGATCTGCCCGGCCTGCACCCATTGTGAGGCGGCATGGTTCTACTCCGCCCGCCGCGACCGTCCGGTCACGGGGCGCCAGGCGGCCGTGGCCATGCTGTCGTTACGCGCGCGCACGCCGCGGTCTTCGGCGATCCGGTCGGCCACAGTCTCTCGCCCGCCATGCATACCGCCGCCTATGCGGCGCTGGGCCTGCCCTGGCGGTACCTCAAGGTGCGCGTGCCGCCGGCGTCCCTGCCGGCCGCCCTGGCCATGGCCTCGCGGCTCGGGCTGGCGGGCGTGAACCTGACCATCCCGCTCAAGGAGCGGGCCCTGGAGCTCATGGACATCCTGACGCCCGCGGCGCGCCGGGCGGGGGCGGTCAACACCGTGTCCTTCATGGGGGGGCGGATGGAGGGTCACAGTACGGACGGGGAGGGATTCCTCCAGTCGCTGGCGGCCGGGTGGGGGTGGTCGTCCCGCGGGGCGCGGGTCGTGGTGCTGGGGGCCGGCGGCGCCGCGCGCTCCGTGGCGTTCGCACTGGCCGATGCGGGGGCCCGCCGCATCATGGTGGTGAACCGGTCCCCCGCCCGTGCCGCTGCATTGGCACGGTCGCTGGGCGACTGGCGCGCCGCCGGCCGGGGGCTGCCGTCCCGGGCGGCGGACTGGCGGCTCATGCTGGCGAACGCCGACCTGCTGGTGAATGCCACCCCGATCGGGATGCACGGCGGGCCGTCGCCGGTCCCGGCCGGGGCGCTGGCCCGCGGCCTGGCGGTGGCCGACCTGGTGTACAACCCCGCCCGAACCGCCCTCCTGCTGGCCGCGCGCGCCCGGGGCTGCCGTGCGCAGAACGGGGAGGGCATGCTGGTCCAGCAGGGCGCGCTGGCCCTGGAGCGGTGGACCCACCGCCGTGCGCCCGTGGAAGTGATGCGTGGCGCCCTCCGGGAGGCGCTCAACACCCTGTCATAACCGTTGTCAGGCGCCACCTTGCGTGCCCCACAGGGGGCCGATAGACTGGATAATTAGGAAACAAAACCGGTGGCGTATTCGCTCGAAGCCGTCCTCGCCGACATGTTCACCCGGGAAGCCTCCGACCTGTACCTGACGGTCGGCCTGCCCCCCGTCCTCCGGGTGAAAGGCACCCTTCTGCCGCTGGAGGGCGACCGGCTGTCCCCGGAATCCGTCCAGCGCCTGGTCTACAGTTTCCTGGCCGACGAGCAGAAGGAAGCCTTCGAGCGCGAGTGGGAACTGGACCTGTCATTCGGACTGGAGGGCAAGGCCCGCATTCGCGCCAACGTGTTCCGCCAGCGCGGGACGGTGGCCGCCGTGCTCCGGATGATTCCCTCCAAGGTGCCCACCTTTGAGGAGCTGGGCCTGCCCAAGATCGTGAACACCATCGTGGAATACCCCAAGGGGCTCGTGATCGTGAGCGGGGCCACGGGGTCGGGCAAGTCCACGACGCTGGCCTCCATGATTGACTACATCAACCAGCGTGACTTCCTGCACATCATCACCATTGAGGACCCGATCGAGTACATCCATCCGCACAAGAATTGTATCGTCAACCAGCGGGAGGTCGGGCAGTACACCGAGTCCTTTTCCAGCGCCCTCAAGTATGCCCTGCGCGAGGACCCCGATGTGGTCCTCGTCGGAGAGATGCGCGATCTGGAGACGATCGAGTCGGCGCTGACCATCGCCGAGACGGGGCACCTCGTGTTTGCCACCCTGCACACGCCGGATGCCATCCAGGCGATCAACCGGATCATCGACGTCTTTCCCGCCCATCAACAGCCGCAGGTCCGTTCCCAGCTCTCCTTTGTCCTGCAGGCGGTGCTGTGCCAGCAGTTGGTGCCACTCTCCGAGTCCGTTGGCCAGGCGCTCTGCGCCGAGGTGCTCCTGCTGACCCCCGCCCTGCGCAACATGATCCGGGAGGAAAAGATCCATCAGATCTACTCGCTCATGCAGACGGGGACGGAAATGGGCATGCAGACCATGAACCAGGCCCTGCACAAGCTGGTCAAGGAACGGAAGATTTCCCGGGAGGAGGCCTTCAACCGGTCCACGGACCTGGGGGAGCTGGAAGGGCTCCTCCGGGGGCGCTGACCATGGCCATTTCCATGGAGAGCCTCCTCACCCAGTTGTTCGAGAAGAACGCCTCGGACCTGCACCTGACGGCCGGTGCGCCGCCCGCCCTCCGGCTGGACGGCGAGGTGCGCCAACTCGAGGAGGACCGGATGTCGCCCCAGATGACCCAGCGGCTTATCTACGGCCTGCTGACCGACGAGCAGAAGGAGCGGTTCGAGCGGGAGCACGAGCTCGACCTCTCCTTCGGCGTCCAGGGGCTGGGCCGGGTCCGGATGAACGTCTTCATGCAGCGCGGCACCGTGGCGGCCGTGCTCCGGAACATCCCGACGCAGATCCGGTCGTTCGAGGAGTTGAACCTGCCCCCGGTCGTCAAGGAACTCGTCAAGATCCCGAAGGGGCTGGTGCTGGTCTGCGGGGCGACGGGATCGGGCAAGTCCACGACCCTGGCCTCCATGATTGATTTCATCAACACCACCCGGAAGTGCCATATCCTGACGGTGGAGGACCCGATCGAGTTCCTCCACCGGCACAAGCAGTCGGTCGTGGACCAGCGGGAGATCGGCATGGACTCCAAGGCGTTCGCCCGGTCCCTGCGCGCGGTGTCGCGGGAGCGGGCCGATGTGGTACTGGTGGGGGAAATGCGCGACCTGGAAACGATCACCGCCACCCTGACCCTCGCGGAAACCGGGCACTTCGTCTTTGCGACCCTGCACACCCCCGATGCCGTGCAGTCCATCAACCGCATCATCGATGTCTTCCCCCACTACCAGCAACAGCAGGTCCGCACCCAGCTCTCCTTCGTCCTCAAGGCCGTGCTGGCCCAGCAGCTGCTCGCCAAGTCACCGGGGCCGGGCCGGGTCATCGCGGTGGAGGTCCTCGTGTGCACCACCGGGATCGCCAACATGATCCGCGAGGAGAAGGTGCACCAGGTCTATTCGGCGATGCAGACCGGCAGTGAGCAGGGCATGGTGACGATGAACCAGGCCCTGCTCGACCTCTACCGCAAGCGGGTGGTCACCAAGCAGGAGATCCTCTCGCGGACCCCGGACCCCAAGGATATGGAACGCATGCTCAAGCAGTCAGGAGGATAACCCATGGCTCAATTCAAGTACAAGGCGCGCAATCCCGAGGGACGGGTGCTGGACGGCACGATCGAGGCGGAAAACGAGGACCAGGCCCGGGCGGTCCTGCGCGGCCGCAAGTTCTCCGTCATGGAGATCGCCGCGGCCTCCAAAGGGGGGCTCCTGCGCCGCGGTCCCAAGGTCAAGTCCAAGGACGTCGTGCTGTTCAGCCGCCAGCTGGCCACGATGGTCTCCTCGGGACTGCCCCTGCCGCAGGCCATCGGGATCATCGCCGAGCAGTCGGACAGCAAGGGCTTCAAGGCCATCCTGTTCCAGGTGCGTGATGACATCTCCTCCGGGAGCAACTTTCCCGAGGCCCTCGCCAAGCATCCCGCGTGCTTCAGCGATCTGTATGTCCAGATGGCCAAGGCCGGCGACACCGGCGGGAACCTGGACATCATCCTGGACCGCCTGTCCGTGTTCCTGGAAAAGGCCGAGGCGCTCAAGAACAAGATCCAGGCGGCCATGATGTACCCCATCGCCATCGCGGTCGTCGCCGTGTCGGTCGTGGTGTTCCTGATGGTGAAGGTCATCCCGTCGTTCAAGGATGTCTTCTCCTCCTTCGGGCACGAATTGCCGCTCCCGACCCGGATCCTGCTTGCGATTTCCGACTTTCTCCAGACCAAGTTCCTTCTCCTGCTCGCCGGGGTGGGGGCGATGATCGGGGGATTCATCATGATGAAGCGCACCCCGAACGGGGCGCGGACGCTGGACCTGGTGGCGCTCAAATTGCCGGTGTTCGGCAGCCTCCTGCGCCGGGTGGCGGTCTCCCGGTTCGCCCGGACGCTGGGCACGCTCCAGAGCAGCGGCGTGCCGATCCTGGAGGGGCTGGAAATCGTGGCCAAGACCGCGGGCAACCGCATTATCGAGGAGGCCATCATCACGGCCCGCGGCAAGATCCGCGAGGGTGAGGAAATCGCCGCCCCGCTCAAGGCCACGGGGGTGTTCCCGCCCATGGTCATCCAGATGATCGCGGCCGGGCAGGAGACGGGCAAGCTGGACGCCATGCTGGTCAAGATCGCCGACTTCTACGACCAGGAGGTGGATACGGCCGTGGAAGGGCTGATGAAGCTGATTGAGCCGCTCATGATGGTGGTCATGGGTGGCACGGTCGGCTGCATCGTGCTAGGGATGTTTATGCCCATGTTCGAGATGTCCCAGATGGCGGGGAACTGATCATGCCGATTCCGGCCATGGGGGTCGGGGCGCTCTTCGGGATGGCCCTCGCCAGTTTCCTCAATGTCGTGCTGACGCGGGTGCCGCGGGGCGAGTCGGTGGTGGCCCCCCGCTCGCGGTGCCGGACCTGCCGCCGGGCGCTGGCCTGGTGGGAGAATATCCCCGTGGCCAGCTGGCTGGCCCTGGGCGGCCGGTGCCGTACCTGCCGCGCGCCCATCGGCCTCCGCCTCCTCCTGGTCGAGCTGGCGGGCGGCGCGGCCGGTGCGGCCGCCGCGTGGTGGTCGTGCGGTCCGGCCCTGGCCGGCGCCGCCGGAGGCCCTGCCCATGGCTAACCCGATCGGGCTGGATCTGGGCAGCCGGGCGTACAAGGCCGTGTCGCTGGGGAAGGTGAAGGACGGGTACACGCTGAACGGCCTGGCCTTCCAGGAACTCCCGTTTCCGGAGGAGGAGATCCCGCCCGAGGAATTCCTCGCGGACAATCTCAAGCGCTTTGTGCGCGAGGGCGGCCTCAAGATGCGCGACGTGGTGGTCTCGCTGTCGGGCGAGCACACCAACCTCCGCGTGCAGGAGATGCCGCGGATGGGGAAGGAGGAGCTCCGCAACGTCCTGCCCTACGAGATCGAGCAGTACCTGCCGATCAACCCGGAGGAGAGCGTCGTGGATTTCGAGATCCTGGGGGATGTCAAGGCCGACGCCTCCAAGATGAGCGTCCTGCTGGCCGGCGGCCAGCTCGCGGCGGCCGACTCGCTGTACAAGTCCATCGCGGCCGCGCGCATGACCTGCCATGCCATTGACGTGGACGACCTCGCGCTCGTCAACATGTTCGCGGCCAATTACGCCCATGATGAGGAATACCGCAAGGTGGTCTGCCTGATCAACGTTGGCAACCGGATTACCTCGGTCCTGATCTTCGACGAGGGCATCATCCGGTTCTTCCGCTCCATCACCATCGCCGGGGAGACCCTGACCAAGGACATCCAGCGCGAGTTCGCCCTGAAGGCGGAACAGGCGGAGGACCTCAAGAAGGAGCAGGCCAAGATCGTCGTCGAGGAGGCCGCCAACTTCTCGCTCTCCATGTTTGATCGGGCTGATCGGAGCCTGCAGATCTTCGAGTCCATCAGCGGGAACCTGAACAAGCTCCTGGCCGAGATCAAGCGCTGTCACGACTTTTACGACACCCAGTTCAAGGGCCGGAGCGTGGAGCGCATCCTGCTGGGCGGCGGCGGAGCCAAGCTCAAAAACCTGGACCGATTCCTGGGGGACAAGCTCGGGATGCCCGTGGAGTTCGCCAACCCCTTCCGGCAGGTACGGGTGCCCGCCAAGGGGGCGGTCAGCACCCTGGTGGAGGAGCACGGCCCCGCCTTTGCCGTCGGGGTGGGTCTGGCGCTCCGCCAGTTCGGGTGATTGAATTCAGTCGTCCATGCTGAAGATCAACCTCCTTCCCCCCAGCGTCAAGGCGGCGCGCACCAAACGGCTCATCATGCTGGCCGTGACGGCCGGCGTGGCCGTGTTCCTGACGATCCCGGCCGGCGTGTGGTATCTCAAGTTTTCCCGGGTGGCAAGCCTGAAGGCGGAGATCAAGGCGCTGGACAAGGAAGCCGAGGCCGGGGGCTACCGCGAGATTATGGTCAAGGTGGACGCGCTGAAGGTCCAGGAGGCCGCGCTGGCCAAGAAGCTCGACGTCCTCGACAAGCTTCTCGTCCGGCAGGCCAGCTGGATCAAGATCCTGGAGGCCCTGAGCCTGTCCCAGAGCCAGTCCAAGGACCTGTGGCTCCAGACCTTCTCAAGCCGCCCGCTGACCACGGCGCCGGACGCGGGAAAGACCGAGCTCACGCTGACGGGGGTCGCGTTCTCCATCGCCTCCGTCGAGGATTTCGTCCGCTCCTTCCAGAAGGCGGACTTCCTCCCGGAGCTCAAACAAACGCCCGTCGTCCACAGCGCCACGGATGAGGGACAGGCGTTAATCCAGTTTACCGCCGTCTTCAAGTTCAAAGTCTAGGGGACACAGGATGGCCATGCCCGCACTCGATCTCAACAAGCTCAAGAACATCAAGCTCACCAAGGAGCAGCAGCAGTATGCCGCCGTGTCGGTCCTCCTGCTGGGCCTGGGCATCTACGGCTACTGGACCTACGTCCTGGTGCCCTTTGCGAGCCAGATCAAGACGCTGGAGAATTCCCTGAAGGAAAAGAAGGAAAGCATCGAGAGCGCGCGGAAGCTGAAGGACAAGTGGGAGGAGTACACCCAGCGGCTCTCCCGAGTTCAGGCCGGGCTGGCATTCATGGCGCGGCGCCTGCCCCCCGCGCAGGGCGTGGACCTGGGGCTGTCCAAGCTGGTTCGCATGTCCACCGAGGGCGGTGTCGTGCTGGTGGCGATTGGTGGAGACAGCGATGCGACGAGGACAAAATCCGAATATGAGGGTTATAAGAAATCCGTGACAAATTTCTGGTTCGCCGGTGATTATCACCAGCTCGGCGCATTCCTTGCCAAACTTTCGGGCGAGGACCTGATCTACCTTGCCGAGGACCTCGTCATGATCGGCATGCAAGGCTCATTCGTGGACAAGTTCCACCTGAGTTCAGCCGTCCAGCTTAAGCTGATCACCTACGCCGAATTGCTGCCGGAGGGGAAATGATCCGTCTGCGCCCCGCCTTCGCCCCCGCCCTGCTGGCGGGCCTGCTGGTGTCCGCCGGGCCGTCCGGGGCCGCGGATGAGCCCAAGGACCTCATCAAGTCTCGCAAGTGGGAGGTCCAGCCGGTACCGTACCGCACCGAGGGCCGCCCGGATCCGTTTCTCTCGCAGGTCCCGCTCAAGAATGTCCTCAGGGAGGGTCAGGGACGGATTCGAATCGTTTCTCTGGGTCTCTCGACGATCATCGTGGGCAAGCGAAAGGTTGCCATCTTCAAGGAATTGCACGGCCCCGAATTCTCATATATTCTGGTGAACGGGGCGCTGATCGGCCCCGATCACAAGCCCATCCCGGGCGTGGCCGGCACCATTGAGGCGCTGAACGGCAAGGCCGAGTACCGGGTCACTCTGAAGCAGGGCGGCGACAAGGTGGAGTTCACTCAGCCCAACTGGGAATTGGCCGGGCGCAAGGTGGAACGGGCCGTTCCCGCCGCCGCGGGCGCGGCGACAATGCGCAAACCATCCGAGGGAGGATCATCGCAATGAAGCAGAGCTGGTGGCGGGTCGGCCTGGTGACGGCCCTGATACTCGGCGGCACCGTCGGCCGTCCGGCCGCGGTTCGGGCCGAGGAGGAGCTGGCGGTTGAGGAAGACGCGCCGGCTCCGGCCGCTGACGCCGCCGTGACTCCCGCGGCTCCCGCGACCAAGGCCGCCCCCGCCGCGAAACCCCGCGCCGCCGGCGCGACCATCGCCACGGTGACGGTGGTCCCCGTGGACGGGCAGACCGAGATCCGGGTCGCCGGCAAGGGCAAGCTCGTGCCGCACATCTGGAAAAAGGAATCCAAGATCGTGCTCGACTTCGCCGGCGCGCGGTACGCGGCGCCCATCGTGCCGCTGGGACCCCCGGGGCTGGGCGACATCCACCTCGTGCGCGGCGCCCAGAACAAGGGGTTCGCCCGCGTGGTGGTCGAGTTGACCACCATGGTCGGGTATACCGTCGCCTCCAAGGCGGGCTCGTTCACCCTGACCCTGGCCACGCAGGGCGTGGCCGGCCCGGATGCGGCCGATGCCATGGCGGCCCCGGCGCCCGTGGCCACGGCATCGCCCGCCGGGGCGGCGGCCGCGTCCGCGGCGGCGTTCCCTTCGAATCCGGGCGCGACCGAGGCGATGGATGGTGGGACGGGGCGGGCGCGCGTCCTCCATGCCATGGTGACCGACCTGCCGGACCGGGCCCGCCTTGTCGTCACGGCGGACGGCATGCTCCGGTACAAGCTGGCGAGCCTGGCCGATGGCCGGGAACTCCAGCTATCGCTCTTCGATGTGGATCTCAAGTGGTCCCCGCCGCATGTGGTACTCAAGGACGGGCCCATCACGGATGTTCGGGCCGACCAGGTCACCAATCCCGCGGCGCAGGTCCGGGTCACGGTGAAACTGCGGACCGCGCGGCCCTACCATGTGCGCCGCGACCAGAACCAGGTCATCCTGGAGGTTGAGAAGGAGTCCGAGGCGGAGTCCGCGGCGGCGGATACCGGGATGCACAAGGGCGACCTCATGCACAAGGTGACGCTGAATGTGCAGAACGAGGACATGCCCTCCCTGGTCAAGGCCCTGGCCTTTGAGGCGGGTTTTGAGAACGTGATCCTGCCCGTGACCCCCGTCTCGCGGCTGGTGACGCTGAGCCTGCGTGAGGTGACGTTCGCCAAGGCGCTGAACCTCGTCCTGGCCCCGTTCGAACTCGTCTGGAAGGTGGATGCCGGTGTCCTCCGCGTGGACCAGCAGACGGTCTTCGAGAAGGAGATTGAGACGGTCGCCCTGTCCGGCGGCGGGAGCGGGGATTCCGGGAAATCGTCGGATGCGGCAGGCGGCTACGAGACCCGCGTCTTCCATTTGCGCAATGCGAGCCTGGCCTTTTTCCCGGTCGGAACGCCCAGCGTGGTCGTCCAGGCGGTACAGTTCGCCCTCCTGGTCAAGAATTCCCGTACCGGCATTCAGACCGACCCCCGCACGAATTCGCTGATCGTCACCGATGTGGCGTCCAACATGGGCAAGATCGCGTCCATCATCCGCCAGTTGGATATCAAGGTGCCGCAGGTCATGATCCAGGCCCGGTTGGTCTCGCTGAACCGGAATTCGACAAATCAGTTCGGGATTAACTGGAACGCCGAGCGCGCGACACCGGCGAATCCGACCGTCAACGCACATTCCACCGGTTCCGGCAAGGGTGAATACACCTTGAAGACCGGGTTCCTCGGTCCGGGCTTCAACCTGGAAGCGACATTGGACATGCTCCAGACCAAGGGGGACATCGAGACCCTCCTCAATCCGAGCATCGCGACCCTGCACGACCAGACGGCGACCGTCGGATCGGTCCGCACGCTGAATTATGATCAGAATATCGTGATCCACACGCCCACGGGCGATGTGCCGGGTACCCAGCAGGCCTCGGTGACGGTGCCGACCACGCTGACCGTCCGGCCGCATGTCAACGCGGACGGCACGATTAGCATCAGTGTCATCATCGAGCTCACGAGCGTCGTGGACGAGAATGCCAAACCACCGAGCACCGACCGGCAGAATGCCTCCACCGCCCTGGTGGTCCGGAACCACGAAACCGGTGTCATCGGTGGCATTCTGCGGGATTCCAAGTCGAAGACGATCAGGAAGGTGCCGCTCCTCGGGGACCTACCGTGGTTCCTGGGTGGGGCGCTCTTCCGCACGACCACCGATTCAGTGGTGAAGCAGGAGCTTGTCCTTTTCCTGACCCCCACGATCCAGGACGACATCTGAGCGGCCGCGCCGTCACGTGTTCCGCTACCTGACCGCGGGGGAATCCCACGGCCAGTGCCTGGCCGCCATCGTCGAGGGCCTGCCCGGCGGCCTGCCCCTCAAAGCCACGGACCTGAATGTCGACCTCAAGCGCCGCCAGGGCGGGTACGGGCGCGGCGGGCGCCAGAAGATCGAGGCGGACGAGGTCCAGATCACGTCGGGTGTACGGGGCGGATTGACGATCGGCAGTCCCGTGACCCTCCTCATCCAGAACCGCGACTGGGTGAACTGGGGACGCATCATGGCGGTGGAGGCGGCCTCCTCGGCCTCGCCGATTACCACACCCCGTCCCGGCCACGCGGACCTGGCGGGCGTGCAGAAGTACGGCACCGGGGACGTGCGGAATATCCTGGAGCGGGCCAGCGCCCGCGAGACGGCCGTGCGCGTGGCGGTGGGATCGGTCGCCCGCCGCCTCCTGGGTGAACTGGGCGTGGAGCTTGTGGGGCACGCCGTGGCCGTGGGCCGCGCTGCGGCGCGTCCGTGGGTCGGCCGGCTGGCGGACCTCAAGCGCCGCACGGATGCCTCGGAGGTCCGCTGTGCCGATCCGAAGGCCGCGACCGCCATGGTGCGCCTCATTTCGGCGGCCATCCGGAACCGCGATACGCTGGGCGGGGTCATCGAGGTCCGGGCGGCGGGACTGCCGCCGGGCCTCGGAAGCCACGTCCAGTGGGACCGCAAGCTGGACGGCCGGCTGGCCCAGGCGGTGATCAGTATCCAGGCCTTCAAGGGCGTGGCCATCGGGGATGCCTTTGGGGTGGCGCGGGAGCCCGGTTCGCGGGCCCATGACGAGATTTTCTGGTCCCGCGCGCGGGGCTATCACCGGCGGACCAATCGCGCGGGAGGACTGGAGGGCGGGATGACGAACGGCGAGGAGCTTCTCGTCCGGGCCGCGGTCAAGCCCGTCTCCACCTTGATGCGGCCGCTGGCTTCCGTGGACCTCGTGACCAAGCGGCCCGTGCCCGCCCTGCGGGAGCGCTCCGATGTGTGCATGGTCCCGGCGGCGGCCGTCGTGGCCGAAGCCGTCGTGGCCATCGAGCTCGTCCGCGTGTTCCAGGAAAAGTTCGGCGGCGATAGCCTGGCCGAGATGCGCCGGAACCTCGAAGGCTATCGCAGGTCCCTCCGCGGGACC
>JAHFSL010000307.1 GCA_023265785.1 Candidatus Coatesiibacteriota bacterium
CCCTGCTCTTTGTCTGCTCTACCGCCGCCTTCGGCACCCTGATCTCCACCTTCGCCCGCAACCAGCAACAGGCCATGATGGGTGGGTTCCTCTTCACCTTCCCGGCGAATCTGTTGTCAGGGCTGATGTTCCCGCTCGACACACTGCCCTGGCCGGTCCGGATGGTGAGCTACCTGAATCCGTTGCGCTACTTCATCTCCGTGATGCGCAACATCATGCTCAAGGGCGGCCACTTTTATGCGGTCTGGCCCAGCGCCATGGCCCTGGCCGCGCTGGCCCTCATCGCCGTCACCATTGCCGTCCGCCGCTTCCACGCCACCCTGGATTGACGCCCGCCAATTCCCCTGGGAAGTGGGGAGAATGAATGCAGTCAAGGCGGTTCTATCTGGGAGGATGGAGACAGGATGATCACCACGGCGCAGTTTGATGTCGGGGGGATGCACTGCGATGCGTGCGCCCGGACGATTGCCAAGGCGGTGGAACGGACGCCGGGGGTGAGCGTCGCCCGGGTGGATTATCTGACCCGCGAGGCCGAGGTGACCTTCGATCAGGACCGGGTGGACCCGGCGAAGATTTCGGCGCTGGTGGCCTCGCTGGGCTATACGGCCCGGCCGCGTCCCGCCACGGCCACGGCCCCCGTTGGCGGCTGGACCAGGTCCCAGCGAAGCGAGTTGGCCGGTGCCGTGGCCGCGGTCGTGGCGGCGCATGCGCTGATGTGGATGCACCACGCCGGGGTGCTGGAGCCCCACTGGATCGGCTCCCTCCAGATCGCGCTGGCCGCGGTCATGCTGGGCACACTTGGCCGCCGATACATTCACCGGGCGCTGGGCGCGGCCCGGCGCCGGCTCGTGACGGTGGACACGCTGGTCGCACTGTCATCAGGCGTGACGCTCCTCTACAGCCTCGCCCGCTGGCTCGCGGACCGAACCGATTCGGGGCTGGCGGATGCCACGACCACGGTGGTGGCGTTCGTCCATGCGGGCAATCTGCTCAAGGAACGGGCCGTCGAATCAGCGGCGGCGGCCCTGCGCGGGGCGGCGGCGGGGGCGCCGCAGAAGTTCCAGGTCACACGGAAGGGTGTCCCCAGGATGGAGATGGCCGAGCATATCTTCCCCGGCGACCTGGTGGCCGTCCGCCCCGGGGAGAAGATCCCGGTGGACGGCGTCGTCGAGGCGGGTGAATCCACCGTGATTGAATCCATGCTGACCGGGGAACCGATGCCGGTGCGCAAGGCGCCCGGCTCCCCCGTCCTCGGCGGGACAGTCAACCAGTACGGGGCGCTCAAGATAAGGGCGGAGAAGGCGGGAGCGGCCACACTCGTGGCCGGGATCGAGCGGCTGGTCCGCGAAGCGGCGGCCTCCCGCCCCGCACTGGCCGAACTGGGCGACCGGATCGCCGCGGTGTTCGTGCCCGCCGCCCTGGCGCTGGCCGCACTCACCCTGGCCGGCTGGTGGTGGTCCGGCCGGGGCGCGGCCGCCGGGCTGGAGGCCGCCGTGGCCGTCCTGGCCACCGCCTGTCCGTGCGCTCTCACCCTGGCCGCAGGGACGGCTCTGGCGGTCGGGCTGGGCACGGCGGCCCGGAAGGGCCTGCTGGTGAAGTCCGCGGCGGCGGCCGAAGCTGCGGCCGGGATCACGCTGGTCGCCTTCGACAAGACCGGCACACTCACCAAGGGGCGGTTCGCGCTGGTCGCGGTGGAGCCGGTTGCCCCGTTCACAGGGGACGAGGCTGTCCGGCTGGCGGCATCGGTCGAGGCGCCGTCAGAACACCCGGCCGCCTCCGCCTTCGAGGCGGCCGCCACGGCACGCGGACTGGAACGGCTGGCGGTCGAAGCGTTTGTTTCGCGGACCGGGCGCGGCGTCGAGGGCACGGTAAGCGGACGGCGGGTCCTCTGCGGCAGTCCCCGCTTGCTGACCGAGTCCGGCGTGGAACTCGGCCCGGCCGGCATGCGGCTGGAGGTCCTGGCCACCCAGGGCCATAGCGTGGCGGCACTGGCCGTGGACGGACGCATGGCCGCGGTCTTTGCGCTGGCCGACGAACTCCGTCCCGATGCCGCGGGCGCGGTTGCACGGCTCACGGCAGGCGGCCTGCGCGTCGCCCTGCTCACGGGCGACGGCGCCGCGGCGGCGCATCGTGTTGCGGGTGCGGTGGGCATCACCGAAGTTCGCGCGGGCCTGCGCCCCGAAGAGAAGACCCTGGCCATTGAGCAGTGGCAGGCCGCCGGCGAGCGGGTGGCCTTCGTCGGTGACGGGCTGAATGATGCGCCCGCCCTGGCGCGCGCCGATCTCGGCATCGCGATGCAGACCGGAACGGAACTGGCGCTGGGCGCCGCGGATCTCGCCCTGCTGGGCGGCCGACTCGAAGCGCTGGCCTCCCTGGCGCCATGGGCCCGGAGCCTCCGGCGGGTGCTCCTCCAGAATTACGGCTGGGCGTTCGTGTTCAACCTCGCCGCCCTGCCCGCCGCCGCGCTGGGGCGCCTTGCGCCCGGCTGGGGCGCGCTGGCCATGGCCGGGTCGTCCCTGCTGGTCATCGCCAACTCCCTGCGGTTGAAGCGCGCCGGCTGACGCCGGGCCCGCTTCAGGCGGCGTTCCTGGCGTCCTCCGCCTTGATGATCGCCACGAGCCGCGCCCGGTCTTCCGGGTTGACGTCCACGAACTCCAGCCCCGCGCGACTGCGGACATAGCCGCCCTCAGTGTGCGGCTGGCACCAGACCACCCGCGCCTTCACCTTCACCGCCGTGGCCGTGCCCGAGGCCGGGAATTCCATTTCGATCGTCGTCCCGGGCATCAGCATCTTGCCGGTCCACATCGAAATGCCGACCTCGGAGAGGTCCTTGGATTCGCCCGTCAACAGTTTGTCCAACGTCTCCAGAAGGGTCTTCTCATCAGGCAGGGCAACCACCTGGTAGTTGATGACAAAGGCCTTGTCCACCCGCGGGGCGCGCCGCCGGTCGGCACCCGATTTCCCCTCCAGTTCCACCCGCCCGCTGAACGATTCTGCCATGAGGATATTCTACGGCAAAAGGCCGCCCGCGGGGGTTCGCCCCGGCGGAGCCATGCGGTACACTCACCCCCGTGACCCCACCCGGCTCCGATGTGGACCTGATCACCCCGGGCCCCACGCCCTGGGAGCGGCCACGGGCCGGGCCGCTGGTTGTCGCGTTGGTGGGCGTCGCAACGTTCGTGGCCGGGGTGGCAGCGTCGGTGCTTCAGGAAAGCCGATCCGCGCATACCAAAGACCGGTTGATGCGTGACGCCACCGCAATGGCCGGCGCCATGTGGGAAACCCAGCTCGCCTGTGAGCACTTCCTGAATACCGGGCGCGACCAACATCGCCAGCACTACGAAACGGCCCTGGCCGCAGCGCGGAAGGGGGCCGACGATGTGTTGCGGTGCGGGGCGGACCTGGGGTCGGCCAGCATTTATGTCGCCCGGGGCGTGGACCAGGCGCGCGACGAATTTGAGGACTGGCAGAAGCAATACGCGCGCAAGGCGATCGCCTTCCGGCTGGAGAAAGGCGGCCGGCACCTCGCGCCGTTCCTGAAGCGCGGCGGCGGTCCGGATGCCGCGACGCAAATTCATGGGGCCCTTCAATTCCTTTACGGACAAATTGGTGAAGCCCTGGAATTTGAATGGAAGGTGCGCCTCCGCCGGCTCGCGGGGCTGGGTGCTCTCATCCTCCTTGGTGCCGCCGCGGGACTGGGTGGCCAGGCCGTCCACCGCCGCGAACAGCGACGGGAGCTGGAGACCCTTGCCGCCCGGAGCACCTGGCTCGAATCCCTCGCGGAGTTCGCCGAGCATGTCCAGCACTCGGCGACCGTCACCCAGGCGGCAGGCCTGCTGACCGACGCCCTGGTCCGGATGGCCGGCAATGCCACCGTCGTCCTGCGTGATCCCGATGGCGGACCGGGCGCCCTCATCGCTTCCGCGGCCGGGGACCTTCCCGCAGACGCGGCAACCAGCGCCCTGCTGGCCGAGGCCAACGCGTGCCCGGTCCTGCGCAACGGCGTGGCGCTGGGCGTGGCCGAGGTCT
>JAHFSL010000308.1 GCA_023265785.1 Candidatus Coatesiibacteriota bacterium
CGACGATAACCTCCGCCAGCCGCGAGGAATGGGTCCGGATGTGCTCCAGCGCCTGGTCGAGGGCGTCCACCACCCGCACGGACAGGATCAGGTCGAGGTATTCGGCCTCCCAGTCCGCCTCCACGGCGGGTTTCATGGCGGGCGCCAGCCGCCGGCTGGCCTCGTCCCCGCGCAGTTCCACCCCGGCCGCGGCGAGTGCGGCCGCCACCGCGGGGACGAAGGTCGGGGCGATGTCGCGGTGCACCAGCAGGGTTTCCATGGCGTTGCACACTCCCGGCCGGGACGTCTTGGCATTGAGGACGATCGCCTGGGCCATGGCGGGGTCGGCGGAACGGTCCACATAGACATGAACCAGGCCTTTCCCGTGGCTCAACACCGGCACGGTGGCCAGTTCCCGGATTCGGTGGATCATCTCCTCGCCGCCCCGCAGGATGGCCAGATCCACCAGCCCGTCCAGCTTCACCAGTTCCCCGACGGCCGCCCGGTCCGTGGTATCTAGAAATTGGATCGCCTCACCGGGCAGGCCGGCGTGCTCCAGCGCGCGGGTCACGAGGCTGGCCAGGACCCGGTTGGTGTTGAGACCCTCCTGGCCCCCCTTCAGAATGACCGCGTTGCCGGCCTTGAGGCACAGGGTGGAGCTTTCGATGGTGACGTTGGGCCGGGCCTCGTAAATCATGGCAATGACCCCGATCGGCATGCGCTGGCGCACAATGCGCAGGCCGTTGGGCCGGAGCCACCGACCCGTGACCTCGCCGACGGGATCGGGGAGCGCCACAACCTCCCGCACCGACCGGGCCATCTCGACAAGCCGGAAAGCCGTCAGGGTGAGCCGGTCCACAAACGCGGGCTTCTCCCCCGCCGTGCGCGCCGCCTCGACATCCAGGTGGTTCTCGGCGAGCACCGTCGGGGCGTTGCGCTCAAGCTCCTGCGCGAGGAACTCGAGCGCCTGGTTCTTGACCGCCGTGGAGACGGTCGCCAGCCTGGTTGCGGCACCCCGCGCGGCGCGCGCCTGCGCCCCGACGGTGTCGTGGATGGAGGCGGATGTCTTCGCGGTCATGTGAGGTATTATATCGGGACGATGCTCAAGAAACTCCTACATACCCGTTACCGCGTGAATGACCTCGAAAAGACTGTGGCCTTCTACCGCGATGTGCTCGGGCTGGAACAGACGCACCGGGGGAAATCCGCGCGCGGATCGGAACTCGTGTTCTTCAAGGTGCCCGGCAGTGAGGAGCAGATCGAGATCTGCCACTTCCCCGCTTCCGGGCCGGTGACCATGGGGCCCGACCTCACCCACCTCGCGTTTTCTGTGGACGATCTGGATGCGTTTGAGGTCCACATCAAGAAGCACGGCTACACCTTTTCGGACGGACCGCACGGCGAGAAGGGCCGCCGCATGGCCTTCGTGGACGGCCCGGAGGGCTACGAGTTCGAAATCATCGAGAGGTCGTAACCTCTCGATGCCCCTTGGACTGATCGTGTTCGATCTCGATGGCACCCTGGCCGATACCGCCAAGGATCTGGCCGACTCGGTCAATGAATTGCGTCGCGTCCTGGGCCTGCCCAGGGTGACCATCAGCAAAGTCTCCCTGCATGTCGGCCAGGGCGTCAAGCACCTTCTCCGCCGCATGGTGCCCGCCCTGCCTGCCGCCGTGCGCCTCAGGCATCCCGATCTCTATGGCGAGTTCACCCGGACCTATATCCGGCGGTGCACCCACCGGACCAAACTCTACCCCGGGACGCGCGCCGTCCTCCGCGCGATTCCCCGCGACATCGTGCTCGCCGTCGCCACCAACAAACTTGGCCGGTTGAGCCGGACGATTCTGCGGCGGCTGGGCGTCGCGGACCGGTTCAAGAAGATTATCGGTGGCGACGACATGCGGGTGCGCAAACCCCACCCGGCGGTCCTGCTGGACCTCATGCGCCGGTACCGCGCCCGCCCGGAGGAAACCCTCATGGTCGGGGACAGCCGGTTCGATATGGAGTGCGGCCGCCGCGCCGGGGTCCGGTTGTGCGCCTGTACCTGGGGCTTCGGCTCGCGGGCCGAACTCCAGCGATGGAAACCTGATTTCACGATCCGCAGCATCAGCGGACTGACTGCGGTGATCCGCGGCCTTACTCCTCGAGGGTAGTCGCCGAGTCCCTTTTTCCGCCAGGGCCGGACCGGTGGCCGGGCTTCTCCTTGGCCTGGCCGGGGTTTTCCGGAGGCGGTAAGCCCGGCACCACCTTGGTTTCGGGCACGGGCGATTTGTCCTCCGGGGTCGCGGGCTTTTCCGGCAGGTGCGGCTTCTCGGGAATCGGACCGGCCCCAGGTCTCCGAGCCACGGGCGAGCGGGGCGCCCGACGAACCTTGCCCGCGGAAGGTGCCGATGCGGGAGCAGGGGGCAAGGGAGAGGCTGAAGGAGGAGCGGGGGGCACGGGCTGGACCCCCTCCCGTCCCGGGGCGACCGCGGGCGCGGGATCGGCCCGCACGGTCTCTGGCTCCTGCGGGAGGACGAGCGTTGGCTCGTCAAGATGGATTCGCCGCACCGGTTCCCATCCTGGCTCCGAGGACGCGGTCCGATGATCGGTGAGTTCGATCCCGACTTCATGCAGCCACATCGCCTGGTAGCCGCCCCGGTTTTCCACCCGTACGGAGAGCGTGAACCGCCGGCCCGGCTGGAAGGAGGCGACATGGACCGCCTCGGGGGGGACAGCGATTTCCCAGGTGTAGCGCCACGGGTCCATTATGGCGGCCACGGCGGCGGAGGCCTGTCCGCTGGCGGGAGGTTCCGCCCAGGTCACCTGGCTCCCCGCATCGTCCGGCTTGCCGTCAGCGTGGACCAACCCGGTCGCCGCGTGCAGGGTCCAGTCGTCCAGGCGGACGGTGATCCGGTGCAGGTCGCCCCAGGTTCGCGGGTCCATCGCGACGGCCGGACCGCGACCCGGAATGGTGAACTCATGCACCCGGATGGCGAGCCGAAGGGCCGTGCCGTCCCACGCCAGGAAAAAATCACCGAACGGAAGGACGGGCTCATTGGTCCGCACCAGGGCGCGCGGGACCGGGGAGGACTTGTCCCAGTCCCCCAGCCGCCCGTCATTGACCAGTCTGTCCTGCCGGGCCACGGCCACCGGGAGAACCGGCCGGCCCGGCGCCTTCGCCGCGGCATGGATGCGGATTGATGCGAGGTTTTCCGCCCGCAAGGCACCGGCCATTTCATCGTACGGGCGGTCCTGGATGTCCACCAGCCCCATGTTGTAGTCCTCGCCGTCCCCCCGACCATAGGTCGGCTCGTCGTACCACTGAAACCAGTGCCAGCCAATCACGAAGGGAAATGCCGCGAATGCCCGGGCCTGCGCGGCGGCGGCGGCGGCGCGCTCATCCTGGGTGTCCACCAGGGTGAACTGGTCGCCGTGGTTCCGGTTCCCGCTCCGGTTCTGACGCGCCGTCGCATAGAATTCCCCCACCATGACCGGCAGGCCGGACAACTCGTGCAGGGACTCAAAGTAGGAGGGTGAGACCCAGCCATCCGTGGTGGTGGCCTCGAAGTTGGTCGAGACGGCATCGAGCACGCCGCGCGCCGCACGGGCCACTGCCTGCGGATAGTACTGTCGGTAGCGGTCGCCCAGGATTAACGCCCCCGGATCAGCCGCCCGCACGGCACCGGCGCAGACCACATTGTATTGATGGGCCACCTCAAACATCCACGCATCCACAGCCCGGGCCCCGCGGCCCGGCCGGGCGCCGGTGACCGAGGCGGTGAGGAGTCCGTCCCAGTTCTTCGCGTCACAGTCAAAGTCCTCAAGAAACTTCCGGTAATCGTCCCGGTAGACGCGGCGCAAGGTCTCGACCAGCCGGTGCTTGCCTGGAGACCCGGAGCCCCACCCAAAGGCGATATTCAGGAACCAGTCCTGCGCCCAGCCGAACTCGTTGTCGAGGAAGTACCCGATCCGGTTGGGATCGCCCTTCGTCGTCGCGGTCAGCTGGACGGCCAGCCGCTGGATGTTCTTCGCCCAGTCCGGATCCCAGTGGTCCACCC
>JAHFSL010000309.1 GCA_023265785.1 Candidatus Coatesiibacteriota bacterium
GACCAACTGGGCATCCACCTCGGGCACCCGCACTTCGTGGATATTCACGAACACCTGCCGCCCCGTCTTCTTCTGGAGATCGGTGCGCAGCTGCTCGATTTCCACGCCACGCTTGCCGATGACCATCCCCGGCTTGGCGGAATGGATGTTGATGATGACGCGCTGGGTCGTCCGCTCGATGTCAATTGTCGAAATACCCGCCTGAAACATGCGCCCCTTGATGTAGCGGCGCAACTGGAGATCCTCATGCAGGTAGGCCCGGTAGGACGCGCGGTCCGCGAACCACCGTGAATACCAGTTGCGAATGATGCCCAGCCGGAGACCGACCGGGTTGACTTTCTGCCCCATTACTTCGTTCCTCCCTTCTTGTTCGCCCGGTCATCAAGTTCGATCGTGACATGGCAGGTCCGAACCTTCTGGATCCCGTGCCGGAGCATGGCCTTGGGCTCCAGCAGGCCATGCGACAGGCCGCCATCCGCCCACGCGCCGCTGACATACAGGGCCGCGGCGCCCGCCCCACCCTTCTGGCCGGCGTTCGCCACGGCCGACCGGAGGAGCTTCAACACCGTCTCCGCCGAGCCCCGCCGGGTGAACGCGAGGATCCGGAAGGCTTCCTCAACCGGCTTGCCGCGGATGACATCGAGGACAACCCGGACCTTGCGCGCGGACTGCCGCATGTTGTGCAGGTGCGCCCGGGCCACAAGGGAACGTGCCACCTTCGTCATGTCAGTGAGGTAGACCGCTCGGTGTGCTGGCCATGCGACTTGAAGGTCCGCGTGGGCGAGAATTCACCCAGCTTGTGCCCGACCATGTTCTCGGTCACATACACCTGGATGAATTTCTTCCCGTTATAGACGGCGAAGGTCAGCCCGACGAAATCCGGGATGATCGTGCACCGGCGGTACCAGGTTTTGATGGCACGCTTGTCCCCCGCCCGCTTGGCCGCCTCGGCCTTCTTCACGAGCTTGGGCTCGACAAACGGTCCCTTCTTCAGTGAACGCCCCATTACGTCTTGTTCCTCCGCGTCACGATCCACCGGTCGGAAATCTGCGGCCGCCGGGTCTTGAGTCCCTTCGCTTTCTGGCCCCACGGGGAGACCGGGGGACGCCCGGCGCCGGCCTTGCCCTCGCCGCCGCCGTGCGGGTGGTCCACGGGATTCATCGCCGCGCCCCGCACATACGGCCGCCGCCCCATCCACCGATGCCGACCGGCACTGCCGATCCGGACATTCTCCCAGTCCAGGTTGCCCACCTGGCCCACGCTGGCATAACACGCGACGGGCACCTTGCGGACCTCGCCGGACGGGAGCTTCAGGAAGGCATAGCGGCCCTCCTTGGCCATCAACTGGATCGCGGCCCCGGCACTCCGCGCCATCTGGCCGCCCCGGCCGGGCTTGAGCTCCACATTGTGGAGCTGGAGCCCCGTCGGGATATTCTCAAGCGGCAGGGCATTGCCCACCCGGGCCTCAACGGCCGGACCGGCCTCGACCTTGTCGCCGGCCTTGAGTCCGTCGGGCGCCAGAATGTATCGCCGCTCGCCATCGGGATAGCGCACCAGGGCGATCAGGCTCTTCCGGCCGGGATCCCGTTCAATCCGCTCCACCACAGCCACGCCCAACTTGTCCCGGCGGAAATCCACCAGGCGGTAGAGCGACTTGTGCCCGCCGCCGCGGTGCCGGGCGGTGATCCGCCCGTTGGCGTTGCGGCCACCGCGATTCTGGATGCGCTCCACCAGGCCCTTCTCCGGACCGCCGGGATGCAGGCCCTCAATCACCAGGTAACTGCGGTGCCGGCGGCTCGGAGTGTACGGCTTGCTGATCCGGAGCATCAGGAGATCCCCGTCACATCAAGCTGTTGGCCCGCCGCGAGCCTGACAATGGCCCGCCGCCCGCCACCCCGCGTGGACCAGCGGGCGCCGCGGCGCTTGATCTTCGCCAGCCGCGTCACGGTGCGCACGGCCTCGACCTTGACCTTGAAGATGGCGGTGACCGCCGCGCCAATCTCGATCTTGGTCGCATCGGGATGCACGGCGAACACATACTGGTTTTCCTGGGCCAGCCGGGCCGACTTCTCGGTGATCACGGGCTTGAGGAGTACGCTCAGCGGGTCCATGCGCGTCAGGCTCCCGCCGCCGCTACCGGCCCGCACCGGGCCACCAGCGCCGCCAGCGCATCCTGGACCACGACCACATGGCGGGCCTTCATCACATCGTAGGTTGAGACGGAGGCCGCTGACTCCAGCCACGCGCGCCCGATGTTGCGAAACGCCCGGCGGGCCCTGGGATCCGGGGACGCCGTGATCATGAGGACCAGGCCGGTCGGGGCGACCTTGCCGATCAGCGCCGCAACCTCGGCGGTCTTCCCCGCCGGCAGGTTCAGAGCCTCGAGCACCGAAACCGCGCCCTGCCGGGTCTTGCCCGCCAGCGCGCTCTTGAGGGCCAGCCGGCGGACGGCGACCGGCATCTCACTGGTGTACTTGCGGGGCTTGGGACCGAAGGACACGCCGCCGCCCGGCCAGTGCGGATTCCGGGTCGAACCCTGCCGCGCCCGGCCCGTGTGTTTCTGTTTCCAGGGCTTCTTGCCGCCGCCGCGCACTTCGCCCTTCGTCAGCGTGGACTGGGTGCCTGCCCGGGCATTGGCCAACTGGCGGATCACGGCGAGGTACACCACATGGTGGCGAATTCTCTCCGTGAATGCAGCGGGCACGGGCGCCTGCCCCGCTGGCTCACCCGCGGCATTGAACTTGCGGAGCGACTCAGGAATTACCGTCATTTCTTCACCGCCGGCTTCTTGAGGGCCGTCTTCGCGCCTTCCTGGTCGTGCACTTCGACCCAGAGGCGCGCCGCGGAGGGCGCACGCTTCTTGAGGGTCGGGGTGATCCGCACGACGCTTCCAATCGCGCCCGGCACGGCGCCCTTGACGACCAGGAGGTGGCGCGGCTCATCCACCTGCAGGACCTCCAGGTTGAGAGAAATGGCGGAGGCATCGCCCATGCGGCCTGCCATGCGCAGGCCCCGGAGCGTATGGCCCGGGTCGGTCGAGGAACCCACGGAGCCCGGCGCCCGATGCGACATGGAGCCGTGGGTATCCGGGCCGCCGCGGAAACCGTGCCGCTTGACGACTCCCTGGAACCCCTTGCCCTTGGACGTGCCCTGGATGTCCACCCGGTCGCCGGGCTTGAACAAGGCCACGGTGAGTTTGGCCCCCATCGCCAACTCGGCCGGGCTCTCCTTGACCGGGTGGGCGCGGAATTCGGTGAGACGCCGGTGGGCCGACAGCCCGGCCTTGGCGAAGGCGCCCGACTGGGCCTTGGCCAGGTGGCGTTCGGGTTGGGCGGTTTCGCGCCAGGCCACCTGCACCGCGGCGTACCCGTCCGCCTCGACCGAGCGCACCCGCGTCACCGTCAGGGGCGTGGCCTCGACCAGCGTGGCGCCCACCGCGCGGCCATCCTTGTCGAAGACCTTGGTCATGCCGACTTTTTGCCCGAGGAGGCCAATGCCGCGCGCCATTAGAGCTTAATCTCCACGCCCACGCCGGCGGGCAGCTCGAGCTTCATGAGGGCATCCACCGTCTTGGTCGTGGGCTCCAGGATGTCGAGCAGGCGGCGATGCGTCCTGATCTCAAACTGTTCCCGGCTGCGCTTGTCGATGTGGGGGGAACGCAGGACCGTGAACCGTTCGATCCGCGTGGGCAGGGGAATGGGCCCCGAGACCGTTGCGCCCATGCGCTTGACGGTCTCGACGATTTCGGCCGCCGACTGGTCGAGCAGCCGGTGATCGAACGCCTTCAGTTTGATGCGGATCTTTTGCATGATGCCTTAACTGTCTCCTCGTTTCCCCTGGAACTTTGCGATGATGGTTTCCGACACATTGCGCGGGACCTCGTCGTACTGCTCAAACTCCATTGAATACGCCGCCCGACCCTGACTCATGGACCGGATCGCGGTGGCATACCCGAACATCTCGCCCAACGGAACATGCGCCCGGACCACCCGGGCGTTGCCCCGAAACGTCATAC
>JAHFSL010000027.1 GCA_023265785.1 Candidatus Coatesiibacteriota bacterium
GCGAGCCGGTCCGCGGGAAGCTGGTCGGAGGCGGCCAGCACGCCCAGCGCGATGGGCAGGTCGAACCGGGGACCCTCCTTGCGCACGTCCGCCGGGGCCAGGTTGACCGTCATCCGGCGGACGGGAAACTCCAGGTCCGCATTGCGAATCGCCGTGCGGACCCGCTCCTTGCTCTCCCGGATGGCGGCGTCGGGCAGGCCGACCACGGCAAAGGAGGGCAGGCCCCGCGACAGGTCCACCTCGACCTCCACCACAAACCCATCCACGCCGCGCAAGGACGCGGAGTGAACGGTGGCGACGCGGGCGGTGTCCGGCATCCCGGGATGGATTATAGAAGCCGCGGCCCCTATAATCCCGTCATGTCCTCCGCCCTCGCGGCGCTCCCCCCCGGCCTGGCCGACTGGCAGTACGGGGCCCTCTGGCTGCTGGTCGGCAGCGTCCTCGTCCTGCCCTTTGTGATCCGGTGGGTCGAGCACAACCTGGAGGCGTTCCTTCTCCTGATGGGCGCGGTCGCCGTCACCATTTCCGGCGCCTGGGCCCTGGGCCTGGTCGGGGAGGCCCTGCGCCAGCCGGTGGGTATCACGCTGGCTGTCCTTGCGGCGGGGCTGGCCTTCCACTACGGGCGCGGCTGGCTGGACCGCCGGTTCCGGGCCCTGCAGGCACGGCTCCCCCTGAAGGTCCTGATCTTTCTTGTGGTGGCCGGGCTGGGCGTGCTGTCCTCCGTCGTCACCTGCATTATCGCCGCGCTGGTCCTGGTCGAAATCATCCACCTCCTCCGGCTGGACCGGCGGCGTGAGGAGGAGCTGACGATCCTCGCCTGCTTCGCCATTGGACTGGGGGCGGTCCTGACCCCCGTGGGCGAGCCGCTGTCCACGATCGTCACCGCCCGCCTGCACGGCGGATTCTGGCTCCTGTTCGGGATGCTGGGCGGCTGGGTCCTGCCGGGCGTGATCGGGCTGGGGCTGGTGGCCGCCTGGGTCCACCCGCCCCGGGGACGGGGCAGTCTCAAGGATGTCCGCCGCGGGGAAACCCTGCCGGATGTGGTCATCCGCGCCGCCAAGGTGTACCTGTTTGTGGCCGCCCTGATCCTGCTGGGTGCCGGCCTGGCCCCCCTGGTGGAACGGTTCATCGTGCGCCTGCCCGCCGCGCTTCTCTTCTGGGTCAACATGATTTCCGCCATCCTCGATAATGCCACGCTGGCCGCCGCCGAGATCGGGCCGGTCATGTCCCACGACCAGATGATGGCCGTCCTGCTCGGCCTGCTCATCAGCGGCGGCATGCTGATTCCGGGCAACATTCCGAACATCATCGCCGCGTCCCACCTCAAGATCGGCAGCCGGGCCTGGGCGCGCTTCGGCGTGCCCGTGGGGCTTGGCCTGATGGTGGCCTACTTCGCCGCCTGGATGACCCTGCACGGGTGACCACGCCCCCCCGGAAGGGGGGCGGCGCCCGTCAGGCCTTGGCCTGCTTCAGCTTCTGGTTGAGGGCGGCGATCCTGGCGAACACGGCCCGCGCCTCCTGGTCGTCCTTGTTCCGGGTGGCGTGGTCCTGCAGCCAGGTCAGCGCATCGTTCAGCCGTTCAATGGCCAGAAAGCAGATGGCCAGGTTGTACCGGCAATTCGGGTGCTCGGGGTCGAGCTCCAGCGTCCTGCGAAAGGAGGTGATCGCCTGCTCGACCTCGTCGTTGCGGTACTGCTCGAGTCCCGCCTTGAACGGAACCGCCCCGGCCTCCGTCGCTGTGTTCTTGCCCCCGAACAGCCCGAACCCCTTCTTGGGGGGCGGTTCGTCCCGGAGCTTCAGGCCGCGCACGAGATCATAGTGGGCGCGCCGCTTCTCGTCCGCCAGACAATGGTAGGCCTCGACCAGCTCCATCGTCTTGGCCACCGCCCAGTCCTCCTTGCCCTTGTTGTGGTCCGGGTGGAACCGGAACAGGAGAAACCGGAAGGCATCCTTGACCTCGGCGGTCGTGGCCTTCGGGAAGACCTCCAGGATTTCGTAGTAATTCCTCACGGGGAAATCATTCCTGCCAGGACCGGATCATGTCAAGGTACCGGCCCGCCAGCTGGCGGGCCTGCGCCTCGGTGGGGGCCTCGGCATTGACATGGAACAGCGGCCGGTCGCCGTCCGGCATCACAATGACCCAGGAGCCGTCGTGCCTCACCTTGATGCCGTCCAGGAGCTCCACCTGGCTGTCCTTGGTGGCCTCAATCAGGTGCCGCATGATCGAGCCTTTCATTTCCCACTGGCAGGGAACATGCTCGCGCACCATGGCGTAATCGGGGACGGTCGCGCGGACCCGGGACAGGGGCTCGCCCGCCTTGGCGAGGAACTCGAGCGCCTTGACCGTCGCGCACATGGCGTCCATCGCGGGGTGGAACCGGGGAAAGATGAATCCGCCCGTCCCCTCGCCGGCCACCTGGACCCGACCGCTGGCGGCCACCTCCATCATGGACCGGTAGGTGGTGCGCGTTCGGACCACCTCGGCCCCGAAAGGCCTCGCCATCTCCTCAATCGCCTGCGACGCCGAGACCGGCACCGCCAGGGCCTTCACCTCGCCGGATTTCAGGCCCAGCAGGATCACGGCCGCCAGGGCCTCATCGCCGCTCAGGATGCGTCCGGTTTCGTCCACCAGGAACACCTTCTCGCCACCCGCATCCATGAGGACCCCCAGGTCGGCCTTGAGCGTGGGCACGATCGTGGAGAGCTGGCCCAGCGCAGCGTCAAACTCCTCCGCCGTCCGGGTGAGCCGCGACTCGTCCAGGTAGGCATTCAGGGCCACGACCTCGCACCCCAGCTCGCCCAGCACGGACGGGAAGATGGTGGCGGCACTGCCGAATGCGTAATCCACGACCACCTTCAGCTTGGCCGACTTGAGCGTGCCCGCGTCCACGGCCGCGAGGAGGCCCTCCTTGTAGTACTCGAGCACGCGCTGGGGGAAGGTGATCTCGCCCGTGGCCTCCGCGTCCGCGCGGCGGAAATCCTCGCGGAAGAAGAGGCCTTCGATGCCCTTCTCCTTGGCGCTGGACAGGTCCATCCCGGCCGCGTCAAGGAACTTGATGTCGGTGATCCGGCGGTCGAACGGCGAGCGCCGCGCATGCAGGCCCCCCGCATCGCCGGTGGACCGGATGGCGAACCGCGCGACGGGAATGGGCACGGCCTGCAGGTCGTGCACATTGACGCCCGTGGACAGGATGCCGGACATCACCGCGCGCCCGATGAGCCGCGAGCTCTTGTGGGAATCGCGGCTCACGATGACCGTGGAACCCTCGGGCAAGGTGGCGCCATAGGTGGCGCCGAGTTTCGCGGCGAACTCCGGCGTGATTTCCACGTTGGTCAGTCCGGTGACCCCGTACGCTCCGAAGAGCGACTTGGACCATTTCTCACCCCAGACCAGGCTGGTGGAGAGCGTGGCACCCTCTTCGACGGTCTTGTACGGCCAGAGCTTGACGTCCGCCTTCACCACGGCCGCCGCGCCGATCTGGCAGTGGTCGGAGACGACGACGCCCTCGGCCAGGAACGCCTTGGCGCCGATGCTGCAGTGCGAAGCGACCACATCTTCCTTGAGCTCCGCTTCCGCCCCGACCGCGACATGGTCCCACAGGACCGAGTCGGCCACGATCGCCCCGCGCTCCACGGTGCAGTCGTCGCCAAGGATGGCATTGGCCACCTGGGCGCCCGGGCCGATCCGGCACCGCTTGCCCAGCACCACGGCCCCGCGAAGTTTCGCGGAGGGGTCCACGCGCGATCCGTCTCCCAGCCAGACATCCTTGCCGATCCGCCCGGTCTTCTGTCCCTGGATCTCCACATCCACCTCGCCCCGCAGGATGTCCACCTGCGCCTGGCGGTATTCGGCCAGGCTGCCGATGTCGCGCCAGTAGCCGGTCGCCACGTAGCCGTAGAGCGGGATGTTCTTCTCCATCAGGAGGGGAAACAGGTTGCGCGAGAAGTCAAACTCCTTCCCGTCCGGGATCAGCGCAAGCGCCTCCGGCTCGAGGACATAGATCCCGGTGTTGATCGTGTCGCTGAACACCTCGCCCCAGGTCGGCTTCTCCAGGAATCGCACGATGCGGCCGTCCGCCGCGGTGATCACCACGCCGTACGCGAGCGGGTTGGTGACGCGCGTGAGGACCAGCGTCGCCTTCGACCCCTTCTCCTTGTGGTAGGCGAGCACCGCAGCGAGGTCGAAGTCGGTGAGCACGTCGCCGCTCATGACAATGGCCGAGTCACCGTGCTCCTTCTGCGCGTAGCGCACGGCACCAGCCGTGCCCAGGTCCGTATCGGTGGTGACGAAGGTGAGCGAGAGCCCGAGGGGAGCGCCATCACCGAAGAATTCCCGAATGACCTGTGGGTGGTAATAGAGCAGGACGCGGATATCGGAGAGCCCGTATTTTTTCAGGAGCTTGAGGCCGTGCTCCATCACGGGACGGTTGGCCACGGGCAGCATCGGCTTGGGGATATTGCATGTGAGCGGGCGCATGCGCGTCCCGAATCCGCCGGCCATGACGATGGCAATCACGGCCGGGTCCGCACGGGCTGCAACATACCGTCCACTTTACCGCCACTCTCCCCGCGTGCGCTTGACAACCGCGGAGTCGGCCTGTATTCTCTGTTCGCTTTCGCGGAATTGGATGCGAGAGATTGCGCGGTCCCCTCTGGGGACCGCACAGAATCTCATTTCCTTCCCGAAGGCGCCGGTTGGCATGAGAGCCACCGGGCCCGGCCCGACCTTAAGGACCTGGCGCCCGGAATGCAAGGCTCCCGGTCCCCGACCGGTTGTGGAGTAATGTGTACAAGGTGTGGACAACCGGTCGGATGGCGCGTGCCCAAGGGAGGCCTTATAAAGGAAGGGTTGGGGATACCTGGGGATGGAATGTGGACAACCCCGGGGCGATGAACAAACGACTTATACACATTGTGTGCATGGACTGGGGATAACCGACGGGAGGCATCATGGCAGATCCGACCGGATTGTGGCGCGCGGCATTGGCAGGGCTTGAAAAAACGGTCTCACGCGACCAGCTGGCCACCTGGATCGCCCCCCTCCGCCCTCTGGGGCGGGATGGGGCGGCCCTGGTGCTCGGGGTCAACAACGAACTCCAGAAGACCTATCTCGCCAAGCACTGCCAGGGAGTCATTGACGCCGCCCTGGGAGCGGCGGCCGGGGAACCCGTCCGGGCCCGGTTTGAGATCGACCAGGCCGGTCAATCGGTGCTGTTTGGCGCCCCCGAAGCCGTCGCCCTCTCCGCCACCCGGCCCCGGTCGGCCCGGTCCTCCGCACTGGAGGATGGCGGGCTGACGCTCAACCCGCGGTACCAGTTTGAGACGTTCGTCGTCGGCAAAAACAACGAGTTTGCCCATGCCGCCGCCCTGGGCGTCGCGGAGCGTCAGGGCCGCAGTCACAACCCCCTCTTCCTGTACGGGGGGGTGGGGTTGGGGAAGACCCACCTCCTCCATGCCATCGGCCACGCCGTCAAGGCGTCCTTCCCGGGCAAACAGGTGGTGTACACGACCACGGAAAAGTTCACCAACGACGTCATCAAGGGCATTCGGGACCAGTCGATGCACCTGCTCCGCAAGCGGTACCGGCATGCCGACCTCCTGCTGGTGGACGATATCCAGTTCCTTCAGGGCAAGGAATCCACCCAGGAGGAGTTCTTCCACACCATCAACGACCTCATGGCCGTCCAGCACCACATTGTGTTGACCTCCGACACCCATCCCAAGGACTTCAAGGTGGAGGACCGCCTCCGATCGCGGTTTCAGGGTGGGCTGGTCGCCGACCTGCAGGCCCCGGATGTCGAGACGCGGACCGCCATTCTCAAGAAAAAGACGGAATCCGACGGAATCAGCCTGCCCGAAGAGGTCCTGGCCGTCATCGCCGAGGCGGTGCAGTCGAACATCCGAGAGCTGGAAGGCGCCCTAAACCGCGTGCTGGCGCTGGCCGCGACCACCGGCCGGCCCCCCACGGGTGAAGTGGCACGCGAGGCCCTGCGTGACCTGATCTCGATCTCCCGGCCGCCGCGCACCTTTGACCGCGTCCAGGAAGTGGTCGCCCGCCGGTTTTCCCTTGACGTCGCCCTCCTTTCGGAGCGCACCCGCACCGATGCCATCGCCTATCCGCGCCAGATGGCCATGTACCTTTGCCGGGAAATGCTTGGCGCCTCGTATGTGCTGATTGGCGACAAGTTCGGGGGCCGCGACCATTCGACTGTCATGCACGCCTACGACAAAATCAGGCGCCTCAAGGACACCGATCCTGAAACCCGGGCCCACCTCGATGAAATCCGCCGGGTTCTTGATGCCTGAACAGATTTTCTCTCCACACCGTATCCCCACGGCCAACGCAATCCTGTCATGAAATCACCAGATTCCAGCCCTTCATCCCCACTCTACGGCTTCTATCCTAATTCCCATAGTCATAGTAGGATGTGGACAGTCGTGGGAACCCGGGAGCGCCCCTCATGGAACTGACCGTCGCCCGCAAGGACTTCGTGGCCGCGCTCGAAACGGTCGTCAATGTCGTCTCCGCCCGGCCGACCCTCCCCATCCTCGGCAACATCCTGATGGATGTCCGCAAGAAGGACATCGTGCTCACGGCCACGGACCTGGAAGTGGGCATTGTCCTGCGGGTTGAGGCCAAGGTGAAGCGCGAAGGACGGCTGACGGTCCCCGCCAAGAAACTCCTTGATGTAGCGCGGGAACTCCCGGGGGACGAGGTGAGCGCTGAGGCCGATGCCGCATCGCGGCTCCACCTCAAGGCGGGCGCGGCCGAGATCAAGCTCCTGGGACTGGCGCCCGACGAGTTCCCCCAACTGCCGGAGGTCAAGAAGGAGGCCGAGGTCAAGATCCCCTGCGCGACGCTGGCGCGGATGATCGAGATGACCCTCTATGCGGTCTCCACCGACGAAACGCGCTATGTCCTGAATGGCGCCTACCTGATCTGGGAGAAGGGCGAACTCAAGATGGTGACGACCGATGGCCGGCGCCTGTCCTACATCCGCGCGCCGCTGGTCGCCGCCGCGGGCAAGGGCGAGGCGATCGTGCCCACCAAGGCCCTGCAGGAACTCCAGCGGCTGTTCGTGGGCCGCGAGGACGAGGTCGTCGCCACCGTGGGCGAAGGGTACGCCCGGTTCTCCGCGGGCGATGCGACCCTCACGACCCGGCTGATTGACGGCAACTTCCCCGACTACGAGCAGGTGATCCCCAAGGCCCAGGACAAGCATGTGCGCGTCGAGACCGCCGCGTTCCTGTCCGCCGTTCGCCGGGCCTCGCTCATCGCCTCGGACCGCTCCTCATCGGTCCGGCTGGACGTCAAGAAGGGCCTGCTGACCTTCTCGGCCGCCAGCCACGAACTGGGCGAGACCCGGGAGGATGTGCCGGCCACCTACGAGGGCGAGGCCCTGTCGGTCGCCTATAACGCCAAATTCCTGCTCGATGTGTTGAAGCACATCAGCACCAAGGAAACCCGGCTGGAGCTGTCCACCGCGCTGGCCCCGGGGGTGCTCAAACCCGCGGACGACGACACCTATACCTGCGTGGTCATGCCGATCCGGCTGTGAACCGTGTTACCATGCCCCTGATGAACCGTCGTCTGGTCCTCGTCGCCGCGGCCCTCCCCTTCCTCGCCGCCGGGTGCCCGTCCTCCTCCACCGTCCAGCACGACAGCGCCCCGGTCCTGGCCGACAAGATCACCGGCCCGCGCCTGCGGATCGCCATCGTCGAATTCGAGAACAAGACGACCTACGGCCAGCGGTTGGGCAGTGCCTCGGCGGACATCCTGGTGACCGAGCTGGCCAAGACCGACCGGTTTATCCTGATCGAGCGCCAGAAGCTCGAGAAGATCATGCAGGAGCAGAAGCTCGGCATGACCGGCGTGGTGGACCCCGATACGGCCGCCAAGGTCGGCCGGGTCCTGGGCGCCGCGGCCATTGTGACCGGCGCCGTGTCGGAGTTCGGCGTCAAGACCGAGGGCAGTGATGCGCTGATCGCCGAGACCAAGCGGCAAATCGCCGAAGCCGGCGTGGATGTGCGGATCATTGACGCGGAAACGAGCCAGATCCTCTACGCCGAGTCCGGCCACGGCAAGGCCACCAACGAGACCGGCAGTTTTCTGGGATTGGGGTCCCATTCCTCCTACGACGAGGGGCTGGAGGGCAAGGCCCTGCGGGCGGCCATCACCGGGTTCGCCAACAACCTGACCTCCCGGCTGATGCAGATCCCCTGGTCCTGCCGGATCGCGGACATGGACGGCCCGACCATGTATTTGGACGCGGGGCTCCGTTCCCGGCTGGCCGTGGGCACCATCCTCGAGGTTGTGCACCTGGGCGCCGAGATCAAGAGTCCGGCCACCGGGCTGGTCATCGGCCGCAAGGAAGCGGTGCTGGGCAAGGCCCGGGTCACCAAGTCGCTGGGCGAGGACGCCTCCCAGGCGTCCATGGTGGAGGGCAACGCCCCCGCCAAGGGCGACCTCTGCCGCATCATCGTGGGAGAGAACAAGGGATACTAGGCCCCGCGCAATTTCGGGAGGTCACCAGCGGCGACGATCAAGTCCCGTGGTGGTCCACTCGAATTCGGCGAGAAAAATGAATCCAGATAGATGCGAAGTTCACATGTCGATCTGAGGGCAATGTAACATGAGTAGCAATTCAATCGGTGTGTGGCGGTCACTCGTGTTGGCAACTCTTGTGACCCAGATGGTGCCCCAGTATGTACTCGCCTGCGAGGTGAAGGTTAAGCACGACGACTTCAAGGGACATACCGTCACTTACGCCCTCGGAGATCCAATTGGATGCGGCGGAAATGCATTCAAGCTCGGCTTGCAGCGATTTCAAGACAAAGAGGGGGAACTCTCCTACCAAATATTTTTCTTCTATCACGGGGAAAATTGGCGGTTCATTGAAACCGGCGAATCGCTGATAGTCCTGGCGGACGGCACGCGACTGGCACTTACAGCAGCGGGAACGCCGACTCGAAATACCGGAAGCGGGTATGTCTCTGAAAATGCAATGTATGAAATTTCCCTGACTGTGCTGAGACAACTTTCCACAGCAATGGAAGTACGGCTTCAACTCAGTTGTGAAAAGGGCGGCAATATGGAGGGGTGTTTTTCCGAGGCGAATAAGGAGTGTTTGCGAACCTTTCTTGAAACTTATTGTGCTAGCGATAAATTGCCAGCCACCCCTCCTTCTATTTCTGGTCGTCCGGCATTGAATGGCGACCTTCACGCCACCACCGTGGCTGGAAAGGAAGTGGTGCTCCACGCCAACGGGACATGGGAGTACTCAAAGCCGAAGGCTGGACAATCAGTGGACTCAATCGGAAAGAAGAAGGGAAGGTAGAAAAAGAGACCATGACAGCCAAGATGCTTTCAACCCGTGCATGGTGCGGAGGGCTGGCGGGACTGGTTAGCGCAGTCCGTCGTGGCCGTTCGGTGTGCGGCCTGACATCGGGTGGCCGCAAGGGCTTGTAGACGGATCGCTGAGCTTCGCGCTATTCTAAGCACAGGAAAAAGAATCATGGAGTCAGGGCAACCGTTCGACCGAATTACAACCGACCCGGCTGTCATGCGCGGGCGTGCGTGTGTCCGGGGCCTGCGCATTACCATCTCGCATGTCGTGCAGATGGTCGCCAGCGGGATGACCCCGGTAGACATTGTTCGAGAGCATCCCGATCTTGAGACCGAAGATGTGCGTCAGGCCCTTGGGTATGCAGCGGCCCTGGCCAATGAGGAGATTCACCCGATCACACCGGTCGGAGCGTGAAGTTTCTGGCCGATATGGGCATTGCGGTTTCAGTCGTGTATCAATTGAAGGCCCATGGGCACGATGCCATCCACGTATCCCGGTCTCCGGGCCCTCGGTGTACCGATGTCCAGATTGTCGACTCAGTGTAGAGGGAGGGATTATTGGGGAGAGGGGAGCATGTCCCAATCAGCGACTCGTGCGAGTGGGGTGGGTTGTGCGGAACCAGATTCGTCGCGGACGTACAACGAGGGGGTTGCTGAAAACCTACTTTAGCGGAATGGCTGGAAGACGCTTCAGAGTCTTGTGCGCGGGGTCCACGGCGATTCCCACCGATTCAAGCGCGGTCACGCCGAGCAACGGCTCGGCATTGTCCGGACCAAAAATCACCCTCCCCGCTGTCAGCTCACCCATGAACTCGATGGTGGCAATCCCGAAGGGATATTTTTGAATGGTTCCATCGGCAAGTTCGTACGACATCTCCCCTGCCTTCGCAATTCCAATCTTCGCGAGCTCGTTTCCGGGAACCATACTGTCCGTGGCCCCTGTGTCCACGAGAAAGGCATGCTCATAGGACAGCCCATTTCCCGCGGCCGATTTCAATCGAACAGTCACGTAGGTAAGACCCATGGGAATATTATACGGCGATCGCGGTCCTTAGAAGATCCGCCGGATGGCGACGCGGCGGGTCGTCCACGCCGGAGCGCTGACCCGGCTGTCCTGGACAACGGGGCGGGGGCCGGAGGTGGTGGCGTGGACAAACCGGTCGCGGGAAACCGCCATCCCGACATGCGTGATGCGGGCGCGGGGGCGGTCGGGAGGCGCGAAGAAGAGGAGGTCGCTGGCGCGCAGGACTGACCGCCGGACGGGGTGCATCCGGCGGTCCGCGGCTTGCATCCAGGCGTCGCGCGGCAGATGGATGCCATGGAGCCGGTACAGGAACTGGACGAACCCCGAGCAGTCGAAGCCGGCCGGCGTGGTGCCACCCCAGAGGTAGCGGACGCCCCGGAAGGCGAGCGCGTGGTGGACGAGGCTCCGGCGGATGGCGGGTGAAAGGCCGCGGCGGCGGGGCGCGACCGGGGCGAGGAGGGCGGCATCCGCCCAGCCGGGATATCGGTCGTGTAACCCCGCCACGCGGAGCCAGGTCCGGCCCGCCCGGCGGCGCATGCCCAGCACCCGTGCGCAGTCGCCCAGCCGCAACTGGGTGACGAGCTCCGACCGGGCGGACGGGTCACGGCGCAGGTCCACCGCCGGCCGCGCGGCGGCGACCAGCGCGCCGGCCTTCACGCGGGGTCGCCCACGGGATCGTCATCGCGATGGGCGGCCAGGACGGCTTCGTCCACATCACAGCCGAGTCCCGGCCGGTCGGGGAGCGACTGCCGGCCATCGCGCATCACGGCGCCGCCGCGAAAGACGGGGTCGGCGGTGAGGTCCATCGCCCCGTCCAGGTCCACCCGCGCCACATTGGCCAGCCCGAGGGCCACGGCCAGCCCCGCCGTGATGCCCAGCCGAGTCTCGATCATGCAGCCCACCATGACCGAGACCCCCGCGGCCTCGGCGGTCCGGATCATCCACGCGGCGGCCGAGGGGCCCCCGCACTTCTGGAGCTTGACGTTCATCATCCGGAGGCCCGGCATGCCGAAGAGGCGCAGGAGGGAGAGTGGCGTGGTCACCGCTTCGTCGGCGCACACGGGCACCGGACTGCGGCGGGCCACCTCGCCCAGCGCGCCCAGGTCGTCGGCCGGGACCGGCTGTTCGAAGAGGGCCACGCCGGACCGCGCGGCGGCATCGGCCAGTGCGAGGGCCCGGGGGACATCGTAGGCCTGGTTGGCGTCGAGCAGGAGCTCGACGGCTGGCCCGACGGCGGCGCGGACGGCCTGGATCCGCGCCGACTCCACGGCGGGCTCGGCCGCCACCTTGAGCTTGATCGTCGTGAACCCCTCCGTCACCCGGGCCCGGGCCGTCGCGACGGTCTCCTCCAGAGTGCCCAATCCGAGGGTGACGCAGGCGGGAATGGTTGGACGCGCCCCGCCCAGCAAGCGGGCCGCCGGGAGTCCCAGCGCCCGGCCCTTGAGGTCCTGGAGGGCCGTGTCGAGGGCGCACCGGGCCGACGGCAGCGTGGCCAGGTCCCGGTCGAGCAGGGGCCGGTGGACCTCGGTGTCGAGCGGATCGGCGCCGACCAGGGCCGGCGCGATGCGCGACAGCGCGTGGACGACATCGCCGTACCGCTCGCCCGTGACCTCGCGCACGGGGACGGCCTCGCCCCATCCGGCCACTCCGGCATCGGTGTCCAGCCGGACATAGACCGCCCGGCAGGCGGTGCGGGTGGCGTAGGCCAGGGCCAGCGGGGTCAGCCGGGGGATGCGAACGGGAAACAGGGCCGCCCCGGTGATTTTCACCCCTTCACTATATGTCCCCTGAAAACACTTCGGCCGGGGAGCCAAAGCGACTCCCCGGCCGTGTGCCTTACCGGACGGACTGGGGGGTCAGCGGCTGCCGCCGTCTCCGCCCTGCCCGCCACTGCTTCCACCGCCGGGCCGACCCTGGTACCGGCCGCCGTACGAGCCCGCGCCGCGGGTTCCCCCGCCACTTGACCCGCCGGAGGACTGGCCCCCACCGTAGCCGCCCCGGCTTCCACCGCCGCCACCCTGACCACCGCCGTAGCCACCGCGGCCCCCGCCGCCACCCTGACCACCGCCGTAGCCACCGCGGCCCCCGCCGCCACCCTGACCACCACCACCGCCGTAGCCACCGCGGCCGCCGCCACCACCACCGCCGCCGCCGCCCCCGCCTCCGCCGCCACCACCACCGCCGTAGCCGCCGCGGCCTCCGCCGCCACCGCCATAGCCCCGGCCGCCGCCACCACCGCCGTAGCCGCCCCGGCCGCGACCGCCGGCGAATCCACCGCCCTGTGGTG
>JAHFSL010000310.1 GCA_023265785.1 Candidatus Coatesiibacteriota bacterium
GGCGTCACGGACGGGAGGAAGAACATGGTGCGATACACCCCGACACCGCGAATCGGGGAGGCCAGCAGGAGGGCGACCCCCAGCGAGAGCAGGAGGCCCAGCGGCAGGGAAAAGACGGCGTAGCGCAGGGTGTTCCAGAGCGAGAGCCAGAACACCTTGTCGGCCCCCAGGTCCGCGTAATTGGCGAAGCCGACCCACTTCGGCGCCGCCAGGACTGAGTAGTCGCAGAACGAAAAGATGATGGACGCGGCCACCGGGTACAGGACGAAGACCGCCAGCCCCACCAGCCACGGGGAGGCAAACCCCAGTCCCCGGGCCAGCGCCGCGACGAGCCGGCCGGGCGGCAGGCCACCGGCCTCCCGGCGGATGGCCAGTTCGCGGGCCAGCGCCACCGCCAGCACCGCGAGCAGGATCAGGGCGGCCACCGCAAACGGGGCGACCGTGAGCGCCCGGGACGGGGCGGTGTTCGCCACCGTGTACTGCCGGGCCCAGACCCGGCGCACCCGCTCGGCCGCATCATGCAAGGCCGCCTGCGGGGTGGCCTGCAGGAGCCAGATGCGCTCGAAGGCATTGAAGATCTCGCTCCCGTACTCGTTCCAGACGCTCATCTTGGGCTGGTGGACCGCGTTCTTCGACCAGGCCAGTTGCTGGAACATCCGGATGTAGGGGTTCTTGTGCTTCCGGTAGAACGATTCGCTGACCTGCCGCAGGGGTGAGTTCTTCCGGTGCGAGAGGCACAGCCGTTCCATGGGCCCCTGCTGTTGGACATACCGGATGAATTCGAAGGCCTCCCGCGGGTGCTTCGCCCCGCGGGGGATGACCAGCATGTCGCATCCCGCGAAGGTCACCGGCGCGTCACCCGCGCGGACGGTCGGGAACGGGGCGGCCGCCCAATCCAACGTAGGCGCGAACTGGAAGACGTAGTTGGCCATCCAGACGCCCTGGAGGACCATCGCCACCTGGCCGGTCATGAACGGGTTCTGGGGGGAGGAGAAGTTCCCGAACGAGGACCGGAACGTCTGGAGCGCGCCCGCCCCGTACTGCCTGGCGTAGCCCTGAATCCACGTAAAGGCCTTGAGGTACGGCTCCGTGTCGAGCAGGATGCCCCGGTCGCCGTCCCAGAGTTTCCCGCCCCAAAAACTGCCCCAGCCGTGGTGCCACCAGCCCGGTTCGGGCGGCAGGAACCCCATCTGGAGGATGCGGCCATCGGGGCCGATCTTCGTGAGTTTCCACGACATCGCGTCCAGTTCCGCGAACGTGCGGGGCGGCCGGTTGGGATCCAGGCCGGCGGCCCGGAACATCGCCCGGTTGTAGTGCAGCGCGGTCGTGGCGGGCGTGGACAGCAGGGCCCACACATGGTCCTGGTAGGTGCACATGTCCCAGTAGACCGGGATGTAGTGCTCCGGCCCCAGCCGGGCCTCGCGGCAGAAATCGTCCAGCGGGGTCAGCGCCTTCTTGTCGGCGAACACGATCACGTCGCCGTCCCACAACCCCGCGACATCCGGAGGCCGACCGCCCGCGGTGGCCACCAGGGTCTTCTGGTTCACCTGCGAGACCGAGATGTAGTCCACCCAAATGCGGGACTGGGAATCGTTGAACTCCTTGACGATCCCCTCCATCCCGTCCTTCTCGAACCCGGTCCACTTCTCCCAGTAGACGACCTTGGTCCGGCCAGGGGGTCCCGCGTCGAACCCGAAGCTCTTCGCCTCGCGAAGCGAGGCGATCCACAAGAGCGCCACGACCATAACGGCCGCCCCGGCGATCACCCACGGCAACCAGCGTCGCTCCCCCGCGCTATTCACGGGGCGCATTCTACCAGTCCTCCGCGCGAATCTTCCGTGTTATACTCCCGGCCATGAAGCGGAAGGGTCCCCTGCGCGTCGGGTTCATCGGCGTCGGCCGTCCCTGGCGGTCGGCGGGTGCCACCGGGTTCGGCATGGCCTACGAACATGCCGCCGCGTACCTGGCCCTCAGCAACATTCGACTCGCGGCCTGCGCGGACATCCGGCCGGAGAACGGCCGGGCGTTCGCGGAGAAGACGGGGACGCGTGCCATCTACACCGACCACCGGAAAATGCTGCGCACCGAGGACCTGGACATGGTCAGCATCTGCGTCTGGCCCCACCTGCACGCCCCGCTGACCATCGATGCGGTGCGGGCCGGCGTCAAGGCGGTCCACTGCGAGAAGCCCATGGCGGAGTCCTGGGGCGCCTCCCAGCGAATGGCCGCCGTGGCGAAGAAGCACCGGGCGCGGCTGACCTTTAATCACCAGCGCCGGTTCGGCGCTCCCTATCGGAAAATGCGTGACCTGGCCTGGGCCGGCCGGGCGGGCAAGATTCTCAGGATGGAGGCCGCTTGCCCCAACTTCTACGACTGGGGCACCCACTGGGTGGACATGCTCAACATGTTCAACAGGGAGACGCCGGCCGAGTGGGTGATGGGGCAGGTGGACTGGCGCGGCGGGCAGGTGGTGTTCGGCGTGCCGTGCGACAGCCAGGGGGTCTTCCAGATCCGGTACGTCAACGGGGTGGAGGGGTTGGTCACCACCGGCGGCAACCGCCCCGATGATTGCGCCCTGCGCATGGTGGGGACGGAAGGAATTATTGAACTGCACTGGAACGAGCCGATCCTGCGCCTCTGGCGGCACGGCCGCAAGGTCGAGGCCATCAGGGTGGAAAACGAACTGCACGGTGGGAGCGCCATCGGCAAGGCCGTGGCGGATGCCGTCAACGCCCTGCGCCGCGGGAAGATGTCGGAGCTGGGCGCGGACAACGCCCTGCGCGCCACGGAAATCATTTTCGCCGGGTACGAATCGGCGCGGCGGCGCGGCCGGGTGGACCTGCCGCTCCGCATCAAGGACAACCCGCTCGCAGCGATGATCGCCGCCCGCCAACTCAAGGCGCTGGGGAAGCCTCCGACGAAGCGCTGAAGGTCCAGGTCACCCCGACCTCGACCTCGGGCCCGCTGAAATCGAGGGCGGTGTCTTTGTTTCCAGACCGAACCGTCCCGGTGCTCTTCACACCATCCGCATTGGAAGAGGCGCCTGTGACCTTCGCGAACTTCAGGAACCGGTACCCGGCCCGGATGAAGAGCGGCGGGTGCTCGGGGCCCCGCCACTCCGCGGACGCCCCCAGGAGGACCGACGGCGCCAGCGCGGACAGGCTCCGGTCCCAGTGGTACCAGCGCACCGGACCGGCCTCGGAGGCACCGTCGCGGGAAACCACCAGCGCCTGCAGGCCCGCACGCAGGTCCGGCCCCACCCACGACCCGGCCACCGACTCCGCGGCCACCCAGCTCGCTCCCACTTCGCCGCCCATCGGCTCGTACTGGGCGGATCTGGTGACTGTTTGGCCGCCCGCAGAGACGGTGCCTGCAAAGGTCCCTTTGCCGATGATGCGCGATCCTCGAAAGCAGGCCGTGTACGCGAACCTGCCACGCGGCCGCCAGAGGACTTCGATGCCGCCGGAAGGTCCCCAGTCCAGATCCGATGCGGGAATCCCGCCCCCGGTCCAGCCGGACCCCTGCAACCCATCGCGCTCGTCCTTCAGCGCGGCACGCACATCCCCGAGCGCGGGAGCGATGATGCCGCACGAGGTTCGAACCGAGAAGGGAAGATCGCCGGCCCTTGCCCGTGCGGCCAGCAGGCAGGTCGCCAGAAGAGCACCACGAACCATGGCCCGATGATAGGGGGCGGTACGGGGTGCACACAAGTCGCCTAGGATGAACCATGGGCCGCAGTGAATTTCATGTGCACACGAACCTGTCGTGGTGCGCGGCCACGGAGATGAATCTCGCCGCCATCGCCGCCCGCGCCACTGGGGAGGGTGTCACCCTGATCGGGCTGGCCGACCACCTCTGGCTCGACCCCCGCCGGGGTTCCCGGCCCGCGGTGTCCCGCCTGCTCACCCTGCGCGCCGCCGCCGCCGGGTCACCGGGATCGCGCTTCCTGCTGGGTGCCGAGGCGGACTGTGCGCCCGGGCTGGGGCTGGCCGGGGGTGAGGGCGTGC
>JAHFSL010000311.1 GCA_023265785.1 Candidatus Coatesiibacteriota bacterium
TTCCGGCCGGACATACACGCCCTCCACCTCCATGTAGGTCTCCCCATCCGGCATAATGCAGACCTCCGCCGCTTTCCGGACCTCGCCCCGGGTGAACCCGACCACCGCGCCGTCCACCTCGGCAACCAGGAAAAAATCCGTCGGCCACTTCGCGATCTGATCGCGTCCATCCGGCACCTCGCCCCAGAGCGACCCGGCGCACACCTCGCCGATCCGGTGCACCGCCCCCAGGTCCGCCGGCAGGTACTCCCGGACCCGAATCCTGGGCGCGCTCACCGTTTCTCGGCCACCCAGACCTGCTCGGCGCCGTACCGGACCGGGCCGCCCCGGAAATCGCCAAAGCAGTGCCGGACGCGGAACCCGCACCGCTCGAGGAGGTGGTGCATCTCCCACTGGTAGGTCCAGCGCAGGTGGAGGGTGTCCCGCTGGCGCCGGAGGAGTTTGAACTTTCGCCCGTACACCCGGAATTCCCAGACCTCGCGCAAAACCTGCCGGTGCGCATCGTTCGTCCGGGTGAGATACCGCACCTCGAGTGTCCGGCCGTGCACCCGGTCGGGATAGGTTTCCGTCCGGGCGCCCGAGCCTCCGGCCTGCCGGTACTCCGGCAGGCAGTACTCCAGCCGCGGGTTGAACAGGTCCACGACCAAGCGGCCGCCCTTCCGGAGATGGCGGCGGACGCCCGTGAGGCAGGCCTGCTGGGCGGCAGGCGTCAGCAGGTGCTGGAACGCCCGGAACGGGATGATCGCCAGCGGAAACCGGCGCTCGCCCAGCGCCAACTTCGCCATGTCGGACCGGACCAGCGTGATCCGGCCGCCCAGTCCTGCCAGCGCGGCCTTGCGCGCGCAGGCCTCCAGCATCCACCGCGAGAGGTCCACGCCGGTGACCCGGTGACCCGCGGCGGCCAGCGGCAGGGCTACCCGGCCGGTGCCCACGCCCAGCTCGAGGACCGGCCCCCCCATCCGCCGAGCCTGGGCAAGGTAAAAGTGGACATCGCCCACGACCGGGGTGCCGGCGAGATGGCCGGGATAGAGCCGGTCATAGAACTCGACCGCCAGCCCCTTCTCGTAGAAGATTTCGCGCATGCGCGTATCTTATACGGCTTCACCCGAACCGGTTGCTAGAGTAGGCCCATGCGCATCCGGTCGCTGGAAACCTTTGTCCTCGGCCATGTAGGGCTCGTGCGCGCCACGACTGACGATGGCGCATCCGGATGGGGCCAGTTCGCCCCGTACAACGCGGATATCACGGCCACGGTGTTCCACCGGCAGGTGGCCCCCCGCGCGCTGGGAAGGGATCCTTCCGATGTGGAGGCGCTGGTCGAGCGGATCGTCGAGGCCGAATATAAATTCCCCGGCGCCTATGTCGCGCGGGCCATCGGAGGGCTGGACACCGCACTCTGGGACCTGCTCGCGAAGAAGGCGGGCACAAGCGTCTGCGCCTTCCTGGGCGGGACCCCGCGCGACCTGCCCGTGTACGGCTCCTCCATGCGCCGCGACATCACACCGGAGGCGGAGGCGGCACGGCTGAAGGGCTTCGTGGCGTCCCACGGCTACCGGGCGTTCAAGATCCGGATCGGCAAGGTCTGCGGTCACGACGCCGACGAGTGGCCGGGCCGGACGGACGCGCTCGTGCCCGCGGTCCGCACGGCGGTCGGCCCGGATGTCACGGTGCTCGTGGACGCCAATTCCTGCTACACGCCGGGCAAGGCCATCGCCGTCGGCGCCCTGCTGGAGGCCAACGCGATCGGCCATTTCGAGGAGCCGTGCCCGTACTGGGAACTGGAGTGGTCCGCGCAGGTCGCGGCGGCGCTCACCGTCCCCATCGCCGGCGGCGAGCAGGACACTGACATCGCCCAGTTCCGGCGGATGATCGCCATGCGCGCGGTGGACATCGTCCAGCCCGACGTCTGCTATCTCGGTGGACTGGCCCGGTCGCGCCAGGTCGCCCTCATGGCCCACGCCGCCGGTCTGCCCTGCACCCCGCATGCGGCCAACCGGTCCCTGGTCACGGTCTTCACCCAGCACCTGCTCGGCATGATCCCCAATCCCGGCCCGTTCCTGGAGTTCTCCATCGAGCCCGACGCCTGGGCCGACGAGATCTTCACTCCGGCGCTCGCCATCCGGGGGGGCGTGGTGCCCTTCCCGGCCGGCCCGGGCTGGGGCGTGACCGTGCGTGAGGACTGGCTGGCCAAAGCCGTACGACAGGTCGCGAGGGGCTGACCGGTGGACCGGGTGGTGCTGGGCCGGACCGGGCTGTCCGTCAGCGTCGCGGGGCTGGGCGGCGGCGGATTCAGCCAGCTCGGACTGAGCACCGGGAAGACCCCGGCCGAGGCCGCCGCGCTGGTCCGGCGGGCCGTAGAGCTGAGGGTCAATTTCATCGACACCGCCGAGTCGTATGGCACCGAGGAGACGATCCGCGAGGGGCTCCGGGGTGTCCCGCGCGACGCCGTCGTTCTCTCCACCAAGAAGTCCGCGTGGAAAAACGGGGGCCCGGTCACGGCCGCCGAGCTTGTGGCCGGGCTGGAGGCCAGCCTGACCCGACTGGGTACGGACCATGTGGATGTCTACCACCTGCATGGGTTGAGCCCCGGCGCCTACGACCACGCCGTCGCGGAGTGGGTGCCGACCCTGCAACGGCTCAAGCGGCAGGGCAAAATCCGGTGGATCGGGGTGACCGAGTCGTTCGAAAAGGACCGCGGCCACGCCATGCTGGCCCGGGCCATCCCCGATGGCTGGCCTGATGTGGTCATGGTGGGGTTCAACATCTTGAACCCGTCCGCGCGGGAACGGGTTCTGGCCCCGGCGGCGGCCAAGGGAATCGGGACGCTCGCGATGTTCGTGGTTCGGACCGCCTTCAGCCGGCCGGCGCGGCTGACGGAAATCCTTGCCGACCTTCAGGACCGCGGGATACTCGGGCCGGGGCTGGACCCAGGCGATGATCCGCTCGGGTTCGTCACGCGCGAGGGCGGCGCCGCGTCGCTGGCCGAAGCGGCGTACCGGTTCTGCCGCCATGAGCCCGGGATCCATGTCACGCTCTTCGGCACCGGCGACACCGGGCACCTGGAGGCGAATGTCCGTTCCCTCTCGGGTCCGCCCCTCCCCGCGCTCGTGCTGGACCGGCTACGCTCCGCGTTCGGGGCCGTGGACGATGTGTCGGGGCAGTAAAGCACCCGGGGTCGCCGCATGACGCCGCTGGCGGGGGCCCTCCTGCTGGTGTTTTCAACCCACCTCGCCACCGCGTTGCCGTCGCTGTCCATCGCCCCGGGCTGGCCGGCGGCCGGGGCCACGCTGGCGGTGCGCACCTTCAGCCGGGGTTCCCTGCGGGTCGTTGCCGTGGACCACGGGGCCCTGATAGCCGCCTGGCAGGATGGCCGCGAGATCGGCCCCAACTCCTGCAACTGCCGGAACAAGGACGACATCTATGCCCAGCGCCTCGAGGCCGACGGCCGGCTGGCCTGGACCCGGTCGGGCCTGCCCGTCTGCACCTGGGACGGGATGTGGGGCGGCGCCGACCTGCTGGCGGGGCTGGAACCGGACGGCGAGGGGGGGGCCGTGGTGCTCTGGAGCCACTTTGACGGCCCGTTCGGCACCTACGCCCGCCGGATCAGCGCAACCGGTGCCCTGTCGTGGGGGCGGGAAGGCGCCACGCTGTTCGAGCGCGAGGCGGGAAGCAGTTGGACCGGGCGGATGGCCTTCGGGCCGGACAACGCAGCGTGGTTCGGACTGGATGCCGCCCCGGACACCCGGATCCGGATCGGCCGCGGCCGGATCGAACCGCATGGCGTGCCCTGCTCCACACCGGCCGAGGCCGCGGTGGAGGCGCGGACGCAAACCATCCTGCTCGTCCCCACCGCCGGCCGCGACCGGGCCCTGGCCGTGTTCACGACCCGCACGCCCCCGGGGGGCGCGGCGCTGTGGACCATGGAGGCGCGGGGCTCGCCGCCCCGGCTGGGCTTCCCCTCCCTGATCGCCCGGACGGCCTCCGATTGGTTGTGGATGGAC
>JAHFSL010000312.1 GCA_023265785.1 Candidatus Coatesiibacteriota bacterium
GCCGCCGCGCGGGCCCGGCCGGTGCCGCCTGCGGGCGCCAGCGTCCGGCTCCAGGCCAGCGCCCCGTCCCGGGTGTAACGGCGGACCAGCCACCGCGGCGTCCCCGCCGCCGTGGTGTCCTCCCACCCCACCACCAGGGCGCCGCCCGCCGGGTCGGCCGCCACGGATTCGGCGCGGATCAGGACCGCCCGCTCGAGGGCGTCATGCCAGAGCGGGGTGCCGTCGGGGCCATAGGCCGCGACGATCCACCGGGCCGGAACGGGTCCGTGCCGGGTGGGTTCCGCGTAGCCCGCCGCATAGAGCCGGCCCGCCCGATCCGCGGCGACGGCGCGCGCCACCTCGAAATAGGCAGTCTGCCAGGCGAGGCTCCGGCTCCACGCCACCGTGCCGTTGGGCGCGTACCCGCGCACCATCCACCCGGAACCCAGGTAGGCGGTGCCGCGCGGCTCGGTCCCGGCGAGCGCCAGGACGCCGCCCGGGAGCATGGCCGCCCCGTAGACCGTGTGGGCCGCGCTCTCCGGGCGCTCCGGAATGATGGTGGGCAGGATGCAGAAGCACCACTCGTTCTTGAAGATCTCGCCGCCCAGCGGGGCGCCGTCGGTCAGCACCGGGGGCGCGGCCGCCGGAGTCGCCGAACTGGCGGGATGCGCCGCCAGCCAGGCGGCCAGGACCTGGGCGGCCATCGGCATCGTCACCCGTATCGCTGGAGCGCCACCGCGGGCGGGAGGATCTCAACACCGGGCAGTTTCAGGAGTCGTTCGTACAGCCGGCGGAGGTAGTCGGCACCGACGGGTCCCCAGCCCTCGTCGCCCAGCCCGTGCAGGTTGTAGGCCAGCCAGCTGTGATCCCGCTCCAGCCAGGCCGCGATGCAGGTATCCAGGTGGGCCTCGCAGTTGCCCGGGCCGAAGGCGGTGCAGTGGATCCGCTTGGTCGCGGGCGTCGGCAGGTCGTTGAAGCCCGTTCCACCGCTTCGCACCGCGCGCATCTGGCCCAGGGCGTGCGCCTCAATGGCATCGTTAGAGGCGTTGTAGGGGAACGCATAGACGGCCGTCGCCGGGTCAAATCCATTGAGATTTGCGGCGAAGGCATCCAGACAGCGGTCCACCTCGGATCGCGCCTCTCCCGGGGAAATCTGCGCATGGTTGGCATGGCTCCAGGAGTGCGGCTCGATGTCATGGCCGCGCAGACGCAGTTCGTTCCACAGGTCCCAGCCGCCCATCGGATGCCGGTGCCACTCGTCCGCGGGCTGGTGCTCCGGGGTGCAGGCCCGGGCGATGATGTTGAGGTTGGCCGAGAGATCGAACTCCTCGTGAATTTCCGCGATCTCCCGGAACGACTTGGCGAACCCGTCGTCAAACACCAGCGACAGAATCCGCAGGCTCACGGCCGGGTCACCCCCAGGTGCAGGAGCGGCAGGAGATCGCGCACCACGCGGGGCTCCAGTTCAAACAGGACAAAGCCCCCCGCGCCCATGGCACGGGCCGCCACGATCTGGGCGATGGCCATGTCCGGCCGCTGATCGCGGCCCTCACCGTAGGTCGCGAAGAGCCCCGCGCACACCGGAGCCTTGCCCCCCGCGGCGTCGAGCTCCGCGCGCAGGCGGGCTTGCATCTCCTCCAGGTTCTCCGTGTAGTTCATCGGGCAGACGAAATCCACGAGCCCATCCTGGATCCACCGGCCCCAGTCCTGCAGGACCGTCTGCCGGGCGTTGGACGGCACCGGGAAGACGGCCGCCGAGAGGCGCACCTCGGGCCGGACATCCTGGATCATCCGCTTGACCTCGCGCACGAAACTGGTGATCACGTTCCGGCGCCAGTCGGCGTAGGCCGCGGCATTCGCCCCGCCCGCCACAACGGTCCGGGGCCAATCCTTGAGGTGCCGGCCCAGACCTTCCTCAAAATTCGCCTGACAGGTCCGGCAGAAGCACCACTCGTCGCCCCCGTACCGGATGTAGTCCAGGTGGAAACCGTCGATCGGGTATTTCGCGACGACCTCACGGATGGCGTCCAGCTCGTAGGTCCGGTTGCGGGCATCCGAGGGGCACAGCCACTCCCCCTGCTTGCCGTCCCGGTCCACCTGCATCCGATTGGCGAACCGGAAGGGGACGGCCGCAGCCGGGTCGCTCATCCAGCCCATCTGCCAGCAGACCTTCCAGAGATGGACCGCAATGCCCCGCTTGTGCGCCGCGTCCAGGAGCGCCTGGAGCTGGTCGCCCTTCTCCGCGACGACCTTTGCCACGGGAAGGATTTTCGAAGGGTAGTAGGCGATACCGCTCCAGAGCAGGTTGGGAAACACCGCATTGAATCCGTTGGCCGCGAGCGCCTCGCACGCCGCGTCCCAGCCCATCCCGTAGGCGGTCCCGTCATGGCACCAAACGCCGCGCAGTTCGCCGCGCCGGGGCGACTGGGCGCGGGCGTAGGCCTCGACGAGGATGCGGCGCGCCCCGTCCAGCAGGGCCTGGGGGCCCGGGGCGTTGAGGTCCGGCGCCCGCGCCGCCTGGTCAATTTCGACCGCGGCGGCGTTCCAGGCCGCCACCAGCGGGGTGGAGGTCGCGAAGGCCGCCTTGAGTTCAGCGCGCCCCTGCCAGGGCCCCACGGCGAGGACATCATCCACCCCCACGGCGGACGTCGCCTCCACACCCGCCAGCTGGACCACGGTGTCGCGCTTGGCGCCCGGCATCACCCCGATCCGCATGCGGTGGATCGAACTCCAGGAGCCCGGCTTCCCCTCCGTGTTGAAGTTCGCCCGCGGGACCGAGAGGGTGCGCCAGCCCTTGGACGGCCCGCCGAACCCGGCCGTGTACCAGCCCTTCCCGGACTCGAAGTACAGGGTGATGCCGGCGACCGCCTCCGGGTCATCGGTGCGCACGCGGACCCGGATCCATCGCTCCGCGGCGAGGTCGAGCGGCCCTTCCAGGTCCCACGCGGCGCGCCAGCCGGAAAGTTTGGCGAACGGGCAGGGCAGAGCCAGGACCGGCTTCGTGTCGTCGGGATGGCCCGCAACGGCGGCCGGCGAGCCCTCCACGGGAATCCACTTCGCGGGATCGCGGAGGGCCGCGGTCGGCGCCACATCGGCGGCACGGGCCAGCGCCGCCGCAACCGCCATGACCATCAGCATGGCCCTATTCTAGCCGCTAATTGACCGTGACCCGGTAGCAAATACAGCCGGTGGTGCGGACATTGATCGTCGGCAGGGTGAACCGGAGCCACTTGACCGGCGTGGGCGCGTTGGTCGGGTTGGCCTCGGTGAATGCGGCCGGCGGGATGACGGAGGTGGCCTGTGAGTACGCCACCCGCGGCGTGACGCCGTCCGTACTGCCGCAATTAAACGCCGCCGTCCCGGCCTCCGGCACGAAGGTGGTGCCCATCGGAACGGCATCCGTGATGACGAACGTGAACGCCGAGGCACTGCTGTAGTTGCTCCAGCACACGCGGAACTGGACGGTGTCGCCCGAGGCGCCCACCGTCAGGCGGGGCGTCTTGGTCATTTTGATGTCCGCCCCCACCACCATCAGGGCGGTGAGACCCGTGATGGACCCGTCGGTGGTGTCGGACGCCACGATCGTCTGGACTCCCAGCTTCGTCATGGTCACGTTGACGAACACCTTGACCCCGTTGGTGAATGGGGCCAGACCGCATCCCGCCCCCACATTGCTGGTCCAGGTGAAGTTGTACCCGTCCATCGCCGTGTTTTCGAGTTTCGCCGCCGGATCGGTGGAGGTGAATGAGGTTGTGCCGCAGTAGTCCGTCTTGGTGTCCGACGATTGGTCCACCACGACCACGGTGATCCAGAACGACTGGCCGACAAAGACGATGGGCGGAGCAATAATCGTGTAATGAACCCCGGTCTGGAGGAACGGGGCGGTGTAGCCCTTCTCGGTGATCTTGCACTGGATGAACTGGGCGATGGCCGCCGCGCCGGTGAGCGAGTTGAACTGGAAATTCACCTTGGTGGCCGCGCCCGTGATGAGGGTGAATGACACGCACTCATCGGGTCCA
>JAHFSL010000313.1 GCA_023265785.1 Candidatus Coatesiibacteriota bacterium
GTCGCCCGGGATATGCTCCATGTTCTTTCCCTGTCAGCCCCATCCGCCACCCCGGATCCGGCCGTCCGGGTGCGCCCGGTGGACTGGGCGCGGGACTGCAACACGCTGGCCGCCATGCACGATGCCGCCGACGCCGGGCTCACCGGCCCGTTGGTGCGCGCGACCGCAACGTGGGACCGGTGCCGGGACTGGACTCCCCGGTATCCCCGGGAGGACCCCGGAATGGCGCTGGTCGCGGAGGAGCCCGCGGGGCGTCCGGCGGCGTACCTGCGCGCCGCGACGGGAACGGCGCCCGGGTGGTCCAGCCTGCTGGAAACCGCCGCCTGGCATGGCGCGGAGCGGGCCGTCCGCGAACTCGCCGCGGCCTGGGTGCGCGCCTGCCTGGCCCGGGGTATCCGGGGGATCCAGGTGCCTGCCCCGTGCCGCGGATTCGCCGACGCCCTGAAGCCTTTCGCAGCGGCTGCGACGACGGTGCGGGAGGAGACCCTGATGCTCCGCGTCCCCGAGACCGCCAGCTGGCTCCGGGCCGTCCTGCCCCACGCGGAACTGGCCACCCTCGCCACGGCGACGGCGGCCCTCACCGCACTCCCCCCGGGACCCCGCATCGAGGTGCTCATGGGTGTTCGCCTGTTCAGCGCGCAGGCCTTCGCCTCCCGGACCCGGGTCGCCGAACGGGACCTCGTCCGGCTGGACACCCTCCTCCCGCGCCGCGATCCGGTCTTCTGGGACGCGGATCTTTTTTGAGAAGGATTACTTTACGATCACCTTCATCGTGACTCCGATGCCGCCCCCGTCCACCCGGATGAGGTAGACCCCCCGGGCGACCCGGAACCCGTCCTCGGTCATCCCGTCCCAGCGCGCCGTGTACTGGTCCCGACCCAGCGGCGTCAGGACCCTTAAGGTTCGGACCAGCCGGCCTGACGCGGTGAAGATGCGCACCACGATCGGATCCTTGGTGTGCGGAAAAATGCGCGCGATGACGAACTCGCCGGCGCCGGTGTCCACGACGTTCCGGTCAAGGGCGGCGCCCGGATCCAGGAGGGTCAGGGTGCTGGTCCCCGTCACCTCCACCGTCGCCGACAGGGCGGCGGAGGCGACCGCGGCCGCCACGGCGTTCAGCCCCAGGTCCGGCCCCAGCGTGAAGATCATCGTGGCCACGCCCGCGGCATTCGTGAATGCCGTCGGGGCCGCCGGCAGGCCGCCGCCCGCGAGGACGCTGAAATCAACCGGTTCGCCGGGAACGCCGACGCCGCACGAATCCACCACCGTGGCCTTCAGGGTGACCGGCGACCCGATGGCCGCCGAACCCGCGGACACCGCCAGTGTGAGCCCGGCGGGGACGCCGGCGATGCCCACGGGATTCGAGAAGACGGTGCCGGTCTGGAGCGACAGGCCCGAGACGTAGCCCGTACCCGAGACCGAGGCCAGGGCATAGGCCAGCCCACACGGTGCCACGGCGACCTGGACCCAGGTCACGGTGACGGGGGGCGCGCCCCCGGCAATGAGGAAGGAGGTGAGCGGCACCGGCGGCGAGGGCGGACCCAAGTTCCCGATGCCGGCGGCGGTCCGGGTCAGGACCGAGACCCAGGCGGCCTCGCCCCCGGTGTTGCGCAGGGTCAGGGTTGCGGTGAAGGTCCACCCGATCCGCGCCGCCGCCGGGGACAGGAGCAGGGAGGTCGCGACCAGGTTGGCCGGCGCCAGCACGAAGGCGAACCCCGTGCCCACGCCCCGAATCGGGACCGGGGGTGTGCCACAGGTTTCCCCGCCGGCCGTGAAGGAGAAGGTGAGGCCGCCGGCGCCCGCCACGGAGTAGGTCCAGGTGAAGACCTGCGCCATCCCGGGCGCCAGCGTCACCGGCCCCGCCGGCAGGGGGCCGGACAGGACCGACGCGGCGGCACCCCCGCCGGCCAGCGTGGCCGCGAACCGGGTGGCGGACACATTGACGGCGTCCTGGCCCCCGGTATTCGTGACCGTCAGCCGGACCGTGATGACCTGCCCAGCCACGGGCGTCGCGGGCAGGTTGACCGCGGCCACGAGCACCGCGGGCGCCGATTCGGTCAGCAGGGGGGTCGTGATGGGGCCGACGAAGGTCATGGCTCCAGACCGTTGGTCCAGGGCCGTGATGGTGGCGGTGAACCGGAGCGTCCCCGCCGCGGTGGCCGAATAGGTCCAGGTGAGGTGGGCGGAGGCCCCGCCCGCGAGGACCGCGACCGACGGGGCCGCCCCGACCGGCACCGCGCTCCCCTCGACGAACAGCGGCAGGCCGGCCAGAGGGTCCGCCGGAACCTGGCCGGTGTTGGTGACCGAGACGACGACCGTGAGCGGTGTCCCGAGGCAGGCGAGGGTGGGGCCGGCCGAAACCAGCGAGGCGACGAGGGCGGTCGGCGTGCCCAGCAGGACGGTCCCGGTGGTGGCCGAAACAAGGGCCGGTCCGCAGAAGTCCGTTCCCGCCGCGGTCAGGGTAAACGCCACACTTCCCCAGCCCGAGACCGACCAGGTCCAGGTGAAGGTGGTGGCCCCGCCGGGGGGCAGGGTCAGCGGCGCGGGGGCCGAGCGCACCGCCACCGGCGCGCCGGGGGGCACAAGCGCCACGGCCGGAGCCACCGCATTCGCCGGCCCGGCCCCATCATTGGTCACGGTCAGGCTCACGGCGAGAACCCCGCCGACGGGCACCAGCGCCGGCCACGCGGCAGCCGCCACCAGCGCCGCCGGCACCCCGGTGGTCAGCGGGCCGGCCACGACCGGCCCGGCGACCAGCGCGCTTCCGCTGTTGGCATCCGTCCCCGTGACGGTCACGCTGAATAGGGCCGTCCCCGCCCCCGTCACCGTGTACGCCCAGATGAAGGTGGTTGTGGCTCCGCCCGCGAGCGTGACCGGGCCAGCCAGGGTCGCCCCGCCGTAGAGGGTCGCGGTGCCCGTCACGAGGGGCGGGTCAGCCGTCCCCACGCCGGACGCGGCGGCCTGGCCCGTATTGGTCACCGTGACGCGCAGGACCACCACCTGACCGAGGCACGCGGTGCCGGGAATCGAAGCGGCGGCGGCCAGCGCCGCCGCGGACTGGACCAGAAGCGTGGCCGCTGCCGAGGCGGCGACCGGGAGCCCAGTGCCCGCGTGCGTGCCGGTCACGGTTCCGGTGAACCGGACCAGCCCGGGCCCCACGGCCGAATAGGTCCAGGTGAACGTGGTTGAGGTCCCGGCTGCCAGCGATGCCACCGACGCCGGACCGGGCCCGGCGGCCAGGGTCGCGATGCCGGCCGGGGGCGCAAGGCCTAAGTCGGGCAGGAGACCGGTCACGGCCGTCCCCCCGTTGTTGGTCACCGTCAGGGTGATCGTCACCCCCTGCCCGACGGACGCCGGGGTCGGGATCACCCGCAGTTCTGCCATCAGGCACCCGGGCCGGGACCACCGGTGGACCACGGCGTTGAGGTGTTCGCCCAGGTTGTTCCAGTCCTCGACGCCCGCCACGTAGAGGTCACCGCCCGGACCGATGACGATGGCGTGGCCCTCGTCGTCCCCGTTGTTCGGGCCGTTCACGACGGCCGCCTCCAGCAGGGTTCCAGCCGCGTTCCACCGCCTGAACATGAGGTCGGCTTTCCGGCCGCCCGGCTGTTCCATCCGGCCCGTGGCGAACACGTCGCCGGTCCCCGGATCAATCGCGAGCCCGCCGATCCGGTCATTGGGCCCCCCCGTCCGGAGGAGCGGGCCGTTGCAGGTGGCGGTCCAGCGGGCCGTCCCGTCCGTGTTGAACGCGCGCACCCAGCCATTTTCCCCCTGGCCCAGGTCGGTCCGGGTCTCAAATCCCCCGAGGACCGCACGGCCCTGCGCGTCCACCGCCACGGCCAGCGCCTCGTCGTCGCCATTCGCGGGCGCATTCGCGGTGGCGGCCCAGAGCACCACGCCGGTCGCCGAGTACTTGAGCAGGAGAATATTTTTCCCCTGTCCCAGGTCGGTCCGGGTCTCGTACCCGGCCACATAGATACTGCCCGAGGGGTC
>JAHFSL010000314.1 GCA_023265785.1 Candidatus Coatesiibacteriota bacterium
CATGACGGCGGGATGCGTCCCGCGGAACGGAACCAGGTGCGCGGTGTCACGATAGACCTCCGCCGCCGTCACCCCGTCCCAGGCCCGGTCCACCTCGGCATCAGAGTGCCAGAATCGGTCCAGGTGGCGCTGTTTCTTCAACATGACCTCGGGCGCGCGGGCCCAGCCATAGTGATAGACCGTCGCGTGGGACCGGACGGCGCGCACCCGCCGCGGTCGACCGGCAACGGTCCGCCGGAACTTGAGGGCGTCACCTACGCTCCGGATGGCCGGATCCCGCCGCACCGCCCGAACCGCCCGCGGATACCACCCGAACGGATTGTCCTGGACCCACCCCGGGCTTCCGTAGAAATGGAGGTAGCGCAACGAAATGCCGTCAAGGCCCCGGCGCCTCTGCGCTTCCCGGATGGCCGTCAGCAGGCCATCGACATCGCGCTCATGCAGGATTTCGTCCGCCTGAAGGTAGATCACCCAGTCACCCGTACAGGCGTCGATGGCCCGGTTGGTCTCCCGGGACAGGAGCAGGCCCTTCACCCGGAGGGACAGGTCCCAGGGCTCCTCAAGGAGGCGGACCTTCGCGGATCCCAGACCGCGCACCGCCTCCTGGGTGCCATCGGTGGAGGCTCCGCAATTCACGACCACCTCGTCACACAATGGGAGGAGCGAGGCAAGGCTTTCCACCACGGGGTAGCCGTTCTCGAGGGCCTGATAGGCGATGGTGATCCCGCTGATGCGCACGGCCCCATTGTAGGCGAGCACGATGCGGGATTACTTCTTCTTTTTCTTTCCGAAGAGCCCCTTGAGCGTGTCCTTGGCCTTGTCCTTGAGCTCCGGCAACTGCTTTCTGATCTCCTGTGTCGCTTCCTGGCGGGCCTTCTGGGTGAGGTGCTTCTTCGAGGGCGTCAGGATCGGCAGGGTCGCGCTCCCCGTCACATCCCAATACCCAACCGCCCACTCACCTTCCTTGATGAACAGGAGCTTGCCCACATCGCCCTTCATGACTTCGTCCGCATGCCGCGGATGAAATCGCGTGGCCATCTCCCCCTTCAGCTTCATGTCAAAATCCACGTCGCCGTTGTACGACACGCCCAGGTCGCCGTCCGGCCCGGGATCCATGGCCATGTCCGGCGTGTGCATTTTCCCGGCACCGAGGGTGAAACTCCCCCCGGCCGTCTTGAACGGCAGATCCTTGGAGAGCCAGCCCAACTTCAGGACCTTGCCCAGCCCGTTCTCAAAGAACTTGAACCGGCTGATCGCCCCATTCTCCACCAGGAACTTCCCGGACCCTGCCAGCGCCTTCTTCATGGAAGGCAGGGTGATGCCCCGCCCGGTGATCCTGTATTCGGCGCCTGCCGTACCGGAGATCCGCCCCTTCATCTCTTTCCCCTGGGCCACGAAGGTGTCCACGGCATCGTCCACAAACGCCTTGCCCTGCCACCCCGCCACCTTGCCCTCGACGGCGAACTCGAGCGGGTGCCTGGTGAGAAGGACCTGGCCCGTGGCTGACTCGTGTCCGCCATAGGAAGTGTCCTTGAGGTCATAGGCCACATTGCCGCCCGCCAGCCGGACGGTGCCCACAATCCCGGTGAATTTCACCCTGCGCGCGACCACCTCCTTGAACGCCACCCTCCCCTCCAGCTCGACGCCCACCGGAAGCATGCCCCGGTAGTCCGGCTCCGGCGGTGGCGGCGACTCGACCGGCTTGGCTCCCTTGGCCCCTGCGGGCGTCTTGGCATCCAGCGGTGGCAGGAACCGGTCCAGGACGATCCGGGGTGACTCCACGGTGAACTTCCCCCGCACCGCGTATTTCTTGAGGTCAAATCCGCCCAGCGCCGCCTGGGTGATGCCAACATTCTTGAGGTCGGCATCGAGCGTATAGGGACTGCCCAGGGCGATGAATCGCGCATCGGAAGTCGTGAGGGTGTCTCCCGTGAACTTGAAGGTGCCCTCCAGGTTCTCCATGGCATCCTTCATGCCCGTGATCCCGACCGCGACGCCATGGGCCACGAGGGTCCCTTCCAGCCCGGGCCTCCGGGAGGTTCCCGTCACCGCGGTGTGGCCCGTGACCTTGCCGCCCACGGTCATCCAGTCCCGGATCCCCTTCGGAATGAACTCCCGATAGGCCTTCCAGACTTCCGTGAGGTCCACGGCCTGATCCACCGCCAGCTTGAGGGTGGGCAGAGTCTGGAACTCCGTCACCTCGCCACCCAGGTTGAGCCCAACGCCCGGCACCGTCACCCTGAACCCGTGGAGGGTCAGGACGGACCGGTCCAGCGCGATCCCCAGATCACCCTCCACGGCCACCGGGACGGTCTTCCCGTCCATGTTGGCGACGCAGGACACCTTGATCGCGGCCGGAGTGCCGGAGAGCGAGAAGCCCTTCACCACCATGTCGAGGTGATCCACCCCGGCGGAGAATGCCGGGTGCACCGAGGCATCCCGGTAGGCCAGAACGGCGCCGGCAACCTTGATGGTATCCACATGCACCGCCACCGGCAGGACCACCGGTTTGGCGTGCCCCCCGGAGGATTCGGCGGCCGGCGCGGCAGCAATCAGGTCGGAAAAACTCAACCGCCCGGACTCGCTCTTGCCCACCCACAGCTTCGGCCGATCAAGTTCGATCCGGTTGATAACCACTTTGAGCCAGAGCAGGGGCAGGAGCCGGTACTTCGCCACGACCCGGTCCGCCTCCACCAGGGCCGGTTGGCCAGTGCCGCGCGCCCCGCCCACCCGGAATCCCCCGATTTCAATGCCGGACAGCAGGCTGACATGCAGGCTCTTGATCCGGACTTCGCGCCCAAGCGCCTTCGACCCCTCGGTTTCAGCAGTCTTGCGAACCTTCTCCCAGTCAATGAACCGGGGAGCCAGGATCACCAGCACCGCCAGCAGGACTACGGCCGTGGCGGCCGCGATGGCCACCTTCTTCATCCAGCCCATCTTCGCTCGCTTCGCTTCCGCCACGCCGCGTCCTCCCCCCTTCCTGGCCAACTACCGGCCCTTCTCCGCCGCCACCGCAGGGGTCCGGCTCGCGCCGTCCGCCGGCGCGGCCTCCACCGCCTTGACCTGACCGAACCCGGCCTTGTCCCGCACCTTCGCCTCGATCTCAACCGCCACCTTGGGATTGTCCTTGAGGAAGGTCCGGGCGCCATCCTTGCCGTTGCCCAGCCGCATGGAGCCGTAGGTGTACCAGGCCCCGCTCTTCTCGAGCACCTTGAGGTCCACCCCCACCTCGAGCAGGGTCCCCAGCCGGCTGATGCCCTCGCCGTACATGACATCGAACTCCGCCTCACGGAAGGGCGGGGCCAGCTTGTTCTTGACCACCTTGACCTTGACCCGGGACCCCACCGCGTTCGTCCCGTCCTTGAGGGTCTCCACCCGCCGGATGTCCAGCCGCATGGAGGAGTAGAACTTGAGCGCGCGGCCGCCCGGGGTGGTCTCAGGGCTGCCGAACATGACCCCGATCTTTTCCCGGATCTGGTTGATGAACACGGCGCAGGTCGCCGACCGGCTGATCACGGACGTCAGCTTCCGCATGGCCTGGGACATGAGCCGGGCCTGGAGGCCCATGAACTGGTCCCCCATTTCGCCCTCGATCTCGGCCTTGGGCACCAGGGCCGCCACGGAATCCACCACCACGACATCCAGCGATCCGCTCCGGATTAATTGCTCGCAGATCTCGAGCGCCTGCTCGCCGGAGTCGGGCTGGGAGATGTACAACTCGGCCAGGTTGATCCCCAGTGCCGAGGCATACCCCGGATCCAACGCGTGTTCCGCGTCAATGTACGCCGCGATGCCCCCGGACTTCTGGGCCTCCGCCACGACATGCAAGGCCAGGGTCGTCTTGCCGGAGGACTCCGGTCCGTAGATCTCGACCACCCGCCCGCGCGGCAGACCGCCGATCCCGGTGGCGATGTCCAGGGACATGGAACCCGTCGGAATCACCCGCGCCGGCTCCACATTGGAATCCCCGAGGCGCATGACCGCCCCC
>JAHFSL010000315.1 GCA_023265785.1 Candidatus Coatesiibacteriota bacterium
CGACACGAATAATGGGTGGGCCGTTGGGGACCAGGCCAACGGCCGGCTGACCACCGCCGGAGGATTGACCGGCCCTTCCTGGGTCGGCATGACCATCGGCGGGGCGCCGAAGTACGGGCTGGCCTTCACGGCCTCGTTCACCGGGTGGGTGAGCGGCAGCAAGAATGGGGCGGTGGACGGCATCCTGATGGTCTCCAATGACGCGGGGGCGACGTGGGCGGATGAGACGACCCGCAACTACCTCTCGATCTCCACGGGCCCGCGCAGTTACCGCCGGCTGTCCTTCCCGGCCAATACGGCCGGGTGGGTGGTGGGGGAGAAGGGGATCATCCTGCGGCGCACCGAGGATGTCCCGCCGGCGCCTCCGGAAGGCATGACGGCGGCGGCGGGCAACCTGCGCGTGGACCTGGCCTGGAGCCTCTCCACCGCGGGAACGAATTCCCTGTCCGGCTACATGGTGTACCGGTCCACCTTCAGCGGCGGAGGTTATGACCGCGTCCGTCGGCTGGACGGGCCGCTGACCTCGGCCTTCACCGATCTGGGGGTGACTGCAGGTCTGGGCGTGTATTACACGGTGCGGGCATTCGACACGGACGGGCTGGAAAGCGCCAACGCGCTGGAGATGTCGGTGACGCCGTCCGGCGTGGGCACCAACCCGCCGACGCCGCCGTTCGGGCTGACGGGCAAGCCGCTCGACGCCCGGATCCGCCTGCAATGGGTCGCCTCGACTGCCGGGAGCTTCCCCGTGTCGGGTTACCAGGTTTACCGGGCCACCTACCCCGGATTCGCGGTTGGCGGTGGGACGTTCCTGGTGCGGACCTATGGCGTGTCCTCAACGACCCTGCTTGATCTCGCGTCCACCAACGGGATCCGCTACTACTACCGGGTCCGTGCCCTCGACGATCAGGTCACGGCCAATGTCAGCCTGGCCTCCGCGGAGTTGACGGCCCTGGCCTACCGACCGCCCCTGCCAAATTTCGTGTGGCGAACCATGCCTTCCTCCCTGTTTACCCACTACAATTACAGTCTGGTGTCGTTCGGTGGCTACCTCTACGCCGTGGGCGGCGGGGCCAGCCAGGTCCGGACCGAGCGCTACCATCCCGGATTCCGGAGTTGGGAGGACACCGGCAGTCTGGTGACCGGTCGGGCGAACGGGATGAAGGCGGCCGATATCCTGGGCACGCTGTATGCCTTTCAGAATCAGGGTGGCCTGGACCTGGTGGAATCCTACAATCCCGGGACGGGCATCTGGGCCGCGACCGTTGCCGACCTCGGGGGTCGGGACCGGTACGCGTATGACGGGGCGGTGATCGGCCCGTTCTACTACCAATTTGGCGGACTGACCTCCGCCCAGGCCGGGCTGGTCGACAGGTTTGGCGTGCCGCCCTCCTGGAGCGCCCTGCCGGACATGTCCGTGACCAAGACGGGATATGGCGCGGCAGAGTACGGCGGGCGGGCCTACCTGACGGGTGGAACTTCGCCCCCCGGAAACGGCGTCGCATCCCTCACAGTCTTCGACCCCGTCGGTCCGGTCTGGACCAACGCCGAACCCCTGCTGGCCGTCCGCACCAATCACCGCGCGATCCGGCTGGGAGGAGCCATTGCCATTCTGGCGGGTTCGTCAGGCGGCCTGACGAATTCAGTCAACCTCTATGATCCGGAACGGGACACGTGGTACGCCGGGTCCGCAGTCGTTCCCCAGGCGGTCCAGCAATTCGGCGTCGCGGTCCAGGCCGGCAAAGTGTATGTCGTGGGGGACCTGACTTCCACCTTCTTTGCGGCTGAGGCCCGGGTCACGGACGCAGTTGGGGGTGCGGGGCAGGTGGGCCTCCAATGGGAGTGCCAGCCCGGGACCTACGGATTGGCCTCCTTCAGGATCTGGCGGGCAACCTACGCCGGCGGACAGAATTTCTTCGGACCGCCTGCCTATGTGCAGGCGGGGTCAGTCACGGCGATGGTGGATTCGGGTGTCATTGACGGAACACCGTACTACTACGTCGTCGAACCGGAGGATGCGCAGGGGCACCGCGGCCCGCGCCTGCCCGAAACCTACGCGACACCCGCGGTCCCGCCTTCTCCGCCCACCATGGTCGCCGTGACGGACGCTGGGGATGGCTATGTCGAGGTGCAGTGGGCTCCCGCCATTCCGGGGAGCTTCCCGGTCAAGGGCTACCTCGTGTCACGGTCCCTCACCCCCGGCGGACCGTACGCCTCTCTGGGCGCCAACGGGGCGGGCACGACCACCTGGGTTGATAACGGACTGACGAACGGGACAGCCTATTACTATGTCGTGCAGGCGGCGGACAATCAGGGCGCGCCGGCTTTGCCGGCCTTGAGTGCCTATTCCGTGGAGGCTGCGGGCACGCCCGCCTCGCCACCGCTCCTCGGGCTGGAGTGGCGTAGTCGCGCCCCCTGTCCCGTGCCGCGTCAAGGCTTCGCGGCGGGCGTCGTCAACGGTCAGGTCTATATCGCCGGAGGGGAAGGGGTGTTGAGTGCGGACCTCAACGCGACCTACCAGTACAATCCCTGGACCAACGCGTGGATCGCGCGCGCCGACGCGGGGCTGGCCGGCCGCAAGTATCCGGGCGGCGCCGTCCTGGGTGGGCTCCTGTACCTCGTCGGGGGCTAGATCGCTGGCGTGGAGGTGGGGGATGTGGACGCCTACGATCCCGCCACCGATTCATGGAGCGGGTCGCCCACGAACCTCTCAAATCCCCGCCGCCGGGCCAAGCTGGGACTGGCAAGGTTCGGCGGGTCGCTGTATGCCGCCGGCGGCGAGACGGGAGGATTCACCGCCCAGCCGTGGTTCGACATCTACGACCCGGCCACCAACACCTGGACCCCGGGTCCCGACGCTCCGATCGCCCGCGACACGCCCGTCGTGGAGGTGCAGGCCGGCCGGGTGTGGTCCCTGGGCATGGAGATGTTCCCCGAGGGCCAGCCGTTTGACGGGTACGACCCGGTGACGGCCACCTGGGTGTCCCAGCCGGACGCAGACCGGCTGACGACGCAGGTCTGCTGTCCGACCTACCTGCACGCCCACGGGTACTTCGGGGGCTCGTGGCAGGACAAGATCCTGCTGGCGGGGGGGACCTTTGGCGGCGGGTCGCCGGCGCCGTTCGTGGATGCCTATTTCCCGAAGGGCCGGACGATGCGCCGGGTGGGCGACATGACCGAGGGCCGTGGGCAGGGGCGGATCGTGGAGACGCCGACGGGCAAGGTGTATGCCATCGGCGGAATCGGGATGAGCGGCATCACGGGAACCACGGACGAGGGGCGGTCCCTCATCGCGCGGTCCCAAGGGATCAATACGGTCGCCCTGCGCTGGGTCCACCAGGGCGGCACCAACCCGATCGCGGCCTATACCGTGTACCGCGCAACCTTCACCGCGGCCGGGCGCCTGCACACCACGGTGGCGCCGCTCGCCGTGCTGTCGGTCCCGCCTTCGACCGCGACCACCAGTACCTACACCGATGCCGGGCTGGCCAACGGGACCTGGTACTACTACCAGGTCAAGATCACGGATTCCGCGGGCAAGACGGCCGTGACGAACGAGGACTGGGCCCGTTCGACCCTGCCGCCGTCGGCGCCCCTCAACCTGACCGCGCTGGCGGGATTCCGGTATGTCGTCCTGGCCTGGGACCCGCCGGCCTCCGGTGGCGACCTCGGGACGGCGGGGTATTCGATCTACCGCTCTCCCGCGCCCGCGACCGGTCCGTGGGCGGCGGTCGGCGCCACGGTCGGCGCCGGGGCCACCGTCTTCCTTGACTCGCCTGTCAGCAACGGGATCGCCTGGAGCTACGCGGTCGCCGCGCACGACAACGCGGATCCCGTGAACGAGGGGGCCTGGTCGGTCACCGTGACGGCCGAGCCGTTCGAGCCGCCGGCCCCCTTTGTGGTGGCGTGGACCCCGGTGGCCCTGATGACCCAGCCACGGTACGGTCATGCGCTCCTGGCGCGGGGGAACGACCTCATCGCCTTCGGCGGG
>JAHFSL010000316.1 GCA_023265785.1 Candidatus Coatesiibacteriota bacterium
GGTGAGCGTGAACCCGCCCCCGAGCCCGATCAGGAGGGCGCGGCGCGGGGCCGGGTGGGCGAGCATGGGCAGGTGGGCCGAGAGGATCATGGTGTTCGGATCGCCGCCGGCGGTGGACGCGTCGGGCTTGCCGTTCACCAGCAGGCTCAGGTTGCCGTGCCCCTCCCGGACTGCAATGCGCGCACCCGGGGTGTCCCGTTCGAAGATGATCCGTCCCATCTCGCGGACAATGTCCGCGGGTTCCATCCGCATCACCTTGTTTTCGAACCGGCTTGTCCGGAAGTACATCGCCGCGTTCATGAAGCGTGGGTCGGGCGCGGGCAGGGCGAAGGGCAGGGCGGCCAGGGGGAGGGCCACGGCCGCGGCGGGGAGGCGCCAGCGGGGCCGGGCGATCCCGGCCGCGGCGGCGGCGGCGGCGAGGGCCAGGGCCCCCAGCGCGGCGAAGGCGTCCTGCAGGCCGAGGGCGGGGAGCAGGAGGAAGGCGGTCACGGGCGCGCCGACCGCCGCACCCAGGGTGTTCGCCGCCACCATCCGGCCCAGCCCGGCCGTGTCGATGCCGTCCACCGCCGTCACGAGGGCGGGCAGGGCGAATCCGAAGGCGCTGGCCACCACCCCGGCGAGCACGAAGGCTGAGATGAAATTCCCCGCCTGCTGGACCGCGAAGGCCGGGCCCACCTTCCAGAAGGTGAAGAGCAGGGGCGGGAGCCGGTCCCAGGTCGGCAGGACCAGCGTGAATCCCCAGGCCACCACCAGGGCGGCGGCGGCCCCAAGCAGGGCGCCGGGGGCATCGCGCGGCGGGCGCAGGCGCAGGGCGGCCGCCCCCGTGGCCAGTCCGGTGAGAAAGGCCGAGAGGACGATGGCGAACGCATACACCGAGCTTCCGATGATCGTGAGGGTGAGGAGCCGGATCAGACCGATCTCGTACCCGAGGGCGGCGAACCCCGAGGCGGCCGCGAGGGCGAAGGCATACGGCGGCACCGCCCGCACTCCCTCCGGCGCCGTGGCGGCCGCCGGCCCCTCCGAGTCCGCAGGCCCCCGATTGGCCAGGGCCCAGGCGATCGCCGCCAGGCCGCCATTCAACGCGGCCGCGATCCACACGGTCCGGTTGAGCCCCACGGCGGGAATCAGGAGAAAGGCCGCGAGGAGCGGTCCCACTGCCGCACCCAGGGTGTTACAGGCGTAGGCCAGCCCCAGCCGGGCGCCTGCGGCGGCATTGAGTGCGGCGGCGATGGCCGGCAGGGTGCCGCCCATGAGAATGGTGGGGGGCAGGAGCAGGAGGGCGGCCAGCCCGGCCCGCAGGACGGGCTCCGGCGAGGCGGCAAGCAGGAGGCCATAGATCCGCGACGAGGAGGCGAAGAGCAGGGGCGAGGCCGCGGCGTAGAGCGCCAGCCCGGCCTCCAGCCGTGCATAGAGACGGAGGGCCCCGGCCGGGGAGCGGCGCGCCGCGGCGCGCGCCACGACGAAACTGCCGATGGCCAGCCCCGCCATGAAGACGGCGACCACCGTGGCGGCCGCGGTGGCGAAATTCCCGAGGATGAGCCCCAGCCAGCGGGTCCAGACCACCTGGTAGACCAGGCTCACGAGTCCCGAGCAGGCGAAACAGGCCAGGAGGGCGCCCGGGAAGGTCACAGGGACCATCATGGTATACTTTCAGGACCAAATTCACACGCCCGTGCCGGGCCAATCGTGCGACAGGGTCCCCACCAAACAAGGGGTGTCGCGCGCGGCGGGCGGAGGAACAACCCGGGAGGAACGATCCATGACATCCGTCTCCATGAAGCAACTGCTTGAAGCCGGCATGCACTTTGGCCACCAGGTGCACCGCTGGCACCCGAAGATGCGCAAGTACATCTTCGGGACCCGCAACGGCATCCACATCATCGACCTCCAGAAGACGATCCGCCTCCTGCGGGACGCCTGGAACGCGGTCCGCGACTGCACCGCCAACGGCGGCATCGTTCTGTTCATCGGCACCAAGAAGCAGGCCCAGCAGGTGGTCCTGGACGAGGTGGCCCGGTGCAGCATGTACTCCGTCACGAACCGCTGGGTGGGCGGGACGCTCACCAACTTCGCCACCATCCGCAAGAACCTGGCAAAGATGCGCGAGTACGAGCAGATGGACACCGAGGGCCTGCTGGCCCAATTGCCGCGCAAGGAGGAGGCCTCGCACCGCCGCCGGTGGGAGAAGCTGAAGGAGGGGTTCTCGGGGATCCGGGACCTGACCCGGGTGCCGGACATGCTCTTCATCATTGACCTGCGCAAGGAGCACATCGCGCTGGCCGAGGCGCGCCGGCTGGGGATCCGGCTGGTGGGCATCGTGGACACCAACTGCAACCCGGATGACGTGGATTACGCCGTTCCGGGGAACGACGATGCCATCCGGTCCATCAAATTGGTGACCGGGTTCATCGCCGACGCCGCGCTCGAGGGCGCGGCCGAGTGGGCCGCGAAGGGCGGCCAGCCGACCGTCTCCGCCGAATCCATGACGGGGGCGACGGAGGCCGAACTGGCCGAGCAGGTGGCCGCGGCGGCGCGGGCCCTGCGGATCGAGTCCGAGGCGGAAGGCGAGGAGGAGGACCTGCGGCTGTTCGAGCAGGCCATCAAGGGAGAGTTCCGCGGCGAGGGCGCCAAGGAAGAGGTCCACGAAATCCCGCCGGCACCCGCGCCGGTCGCCGTACCGGCCGCCGAGCCGCCGGCCTCCGGGGCATGAGCGCCGTGGCCGTCCCGCCGGACCGGATCAAGAAGCTCCGGGAGCTGACCGGGGCCGGGATCATGGACTGCCGCAAGGTCCTCGAGGAGACCGGCGGCGATGTCGACAAAGCCGTCCTGCTCCTGCGCAAGCGGGGCGCGGCCAAGGCCATCTCCAAGGAGGGACGCAAGGCCGAGGAAGGGACGGTCATGGCCTACGTCCACCACGGGGGGAAGCTGGGCGCCATGGTCGAGCTCAACTGCGAGACCGACTTCGTGGCGCGCAACGAGGAGTTCGTCCAGCTCGCCAAGGAGCTGGCGATGCAGATCGCGGCCACCGCGCCGCGCTGGGTGGCCAAGGACGACATGCCCGCGGCCTTCCTCGCCGAATCGCAGGTGGAGTTCCGCAAGCAGGCGGCCGAGCTGGGCAAGCCGGCCGACGCGACCGTCGCGGAGAAGACCGAATCGCTGATCTCCCAGGTCTGCCTGCTGGAACAGCCCTACATCCGCGACACCGGGGTCACCGTGGCCAGCCTCATCACCGACAAGGTGGCGAAGTTCGGCGAGCGGATCCGGGTCAAGCGCTTCACCGTGTTCAAGCTGGGTGAGGCGGAGGATGCCCCTGCGGCGTAGCCGGATGCCGGCCCGGTCCGGGGGAGGCGCGCCCCGCTACAAGCGGGTCGTCCTCAAGCTGTCCGGCGAGGCGCTCGCCGGGGGTCCCGGCGGGTACGGCATTGCGGCCCCCGTTCTCAAGCGGATCGCGCGGGAACTGGCCGCCGTTCACCACGCCGGGGTGGATGTGGGCATCGTGATCGGGGGTGGCAACATCTTCCGGGGCGCCTCCGGGGGCGTCATTGACCGCGTCGCCGCCGACTACATGGGCATGCTGGCCACGGTCATCAACTCCGTGGCCATGCAGGATGCGCTGGAGAAGGAGGGCGTGCCCACCCGGGTCATGAGCGCCATTGAGATGGCCAAGGTGGCCGAGCCCTACATTCGCCGGCGTGCGATGCGGCACCTCGAGAAGCGGCGGGTGGTCATCCTGGCGGGGGGCACCGGCAACCCGTACTTCTCGACCGACACGGCCGCCGTCCTGCGGGCCACCGAGATCAACGCCGATGTCGTGCTCAAGGCCACGAAGGTGGACGGGGTGTATGATCGCGATCCCCAGCGCGATGCCCGGGCGAAGAAGTTCGACCGTATCACCTACGATGAGGCGATCCGGCGCCGCCTTTCGGTGATGGACCTCACCGCCTTTACGATGTGCCGGGAGCAGAAACTTCCC
>JAHFSL010000028.1 GCA_023265785.1 Candidatus Coatesiibacteriota bacterium
CTCCGCGGTGGTGAAGACGAGGTCCTGACTCACCCCGAAATCATACGGGGCCAGCCAGACCCGTGCCGAGAGCGCCCAGGACGGCCGGCGCCCCGCCCGGTGCTCGGCCAGCCGGATGGACCCGGAGGAGAACTCGCCCGCCGAGGCCTCCGCGTGGGCGTCAAACCACTCCGCCAGGAAGGCCGTGACCGCCTGCGCATCCCGGGCGTTGAACGAGAACGGGAGTTCCAGCCGCACCTCGTCGCCCGCGTGGGCCGGCAGGACGAACCCGGTCACCTGCGACGGCCGGGCGATGTGGGACGCCATCCAGGAGGGATACAGCGAGGAGAGGAGGACCACGCCCATCACCACGCCCACCGCGAACAGCGCGCCGCCGGCCGAGAAGTTCACATTGAGTCCCGCGAAGGCGGTCCCGTGCACGATCAGGAACGCCACGCACTGCCCCAGCAGGTACCCGATGACGCCACCCAGGATGGCGTAGACCAGCGCCTCGGCCATGAACAGCCAGAAGACATGCCACGGGGACAGCCCGACCGCGGAGAAGACGCCGATCTCCCGCTTGCGCTCCTGCACGGCGCCCAGCATCGTCGAGAAGGTGATCGCGATCGCGATCAGGAGCGGTATGAGGAGGCCCACCTGCGCCTCCACCGCCGTTCCCGCCACCGCGCTGTAGGCCCAGGTCTTCCCGTCCAGCCCGGCGTAGACGAGCAGGCCCAGCCGATTGAGGAGCGAGGTGATGGTCCCCTTGAGGGCCGCCGGGGTGGCGAAGGGCACCGCGATGGACGCCAGCCGGCCGCCCAGCCGCATCAGCGTCTCGTGCGGCAGGATGACCATCTGGCCGGCGTCATGGTGGTCGTACCGCTGGGGGAGCATCCCCTCGCTGGGCCGTGCGGCATTGGCCCCGCGCCGCCGGTTCTCGGTGGCCTCGAAGTTGACCGGCGCGATCTCCTCGTCATCCAGGTCGCGCAGGGCGCCGAACTTCCGGGGGTCGAACAGCCCGCGCACCAGGAACGGAACGCCGAAGATCGTCACCTCGACATGGCCCACATCGGCGGCCCCAATGAACAGGGAGGCGGCCAGTTTCACCGGCAGGAGACAGGACCGGGGCTCACCGGGCCGCAGCCACCCCCCCGCCACGAGACTGCGATCCGCGTGCGTGACTTGCGTCTCGGCGGGCGTCAGCCCGAGCCCGGCCACGGCGGTGACCCGGGCCCGGTCGCCCCGGGTGATCTCCACGGCGTTCTGCCGGTCGGCGGCGTACGAGACGAACCAGGAGCGCGGGACCGGCTCCGCCGTACCCGCCAGCTCCGTGCGCAAGTGCTGGTAGGCGGGATCTCCCAGCGCCCCCCACCCGGTGGAACGGAAGAGCAGGCCCTCGTACGGGGCGGGCTTGCCGATCTTCCACTTTTTCTGTTTGGCGGCCTGCTGGACGCTAGCCAGCGAGAGCACCGCGAAGGTCAGGACCACCAGCGTGGTGCAGGTCAGCGCCGTCCTCAAGGGGCGCTTGCGCATGTTCGAGACGCCCAGCGCGAAGGCGGCCAGCGCCACCTGCACGCGGGAGACCTCGGCGCGGTGGACACCCTGCAGGGCTTCCCGCTCCTCGCGCAGGAAATTGAAGAACCGCGAGCCGACGAGCACGCACATGATGATCGAGAGGGCGATGATGATGAACGCCAGCAGGATCATGAGCGGCGTGAGCGCGATCTGGAACGCGGGATGCACGGCGTACAGCCCGCCGAACATCACGAGGAAGATCCCCATGGCGCCCACCACCTGGTGACCCACCTGCGGCGACCCGAACAGGAGCCGCTCCGCGAGGAAGGAGAACGGGATCAGGAACGCCAGGTAGAACATCGCGCTGTAGATGACCGACTCGGAAGTGGCCTCCACGTCGGGGCTCACCCGGGCCGAGAGCCCCCAGGACGCCCGCGCGGCGGCGGCCGCCGCACGCCAGTCCATCGCTTTCACGGCCGACTCGGCCGCCGCGAGTCGGTCGGCCGCCAGCGCGTCGAGGTCCTCCAGAAACCGGTTGCGGATGCCATGGCGCCGCAATTCCTTCAGCCGGTGGGCGTTCAGCGCGTGCAGGTCCCGGGCGATATGCAGGGTCGTGAAATTCAGCCGGTCGGACTCGGCCAGTGAATAGCCCTCCCCCTCGGGGTGGTCCGGCGTGGCATGGATCAGCGCCGCCCGTTTGCCCAGCAATTGCACCGAGAAGGTGACCTTGAGCCGGGAGCCGGGCGGCGCGTAGGCGATGGCCATCGGTTCAACGTAGGTGACATAGGTGTCGGGCTCGGGGACGGATTGCCCGAACATGGGCGGCGCGGAGTCGGTCCGGGCATCCAGGACGGTCATCCGCTGGAGGGACCCGTACCGCAGGGGATCGGTCAGATCGAAGAGCAGGAACGGCCGGCAGGGGAAGGTCACGAGCGTGAGGTCCTGCACGTCGTCGTTCATGTCGGTCTCCAGCGCGAAATTCCCGGCGCCGGAGGGCCCGCGGTCGGGGGCGTAGACGATCTCCCCGTCCATGGGGTCCAGCCCCCACGCCTCGGCGATCGCGTGCGCCTTCCACGAGGAGGCCAGCCAGTTCGAGTTGGGCATGCCGTTGATCCGCAGGGTGGCGCCGCCCTGGTCCGTGGCCCCCCGGGCGATCACGAACCAGTCGCCGCGGACGCCCTTCAGGGATTTGTTCGGTTCCCAGGTGTGGACCCAGACCACGGCGCCGTCCACCGTCCGGTCGGGCAGGAAGGAGATCCGGGGGTCGAACTCCACCACCCGGGCCTTGAGGCTCGTCCACAGGTTCTTGACCTTGGTGGAGCCGAAGGACGCGCCGACATTCAGGACGTTGGGCAGGGCGGCCGCAAGAACCCGGGTCTGCCGGGCCAGCGACTCGAAGTCCATCCGCCCGGGCAGGTCGGAGGGCGTGTCCACCCAGGCCCGCTCATCGTCGGCCGTGAGGTACGCCACGCCGAACAGCCCCGCGTTCAGCGTGAGCTCCTGCTCCGTGGTGAACCGCCCCGGGATGTACGACTCCCACGACCGGCCCGACACCGCATTGATGGCATCCACCACGAAGTCCTTGCCGTAACCCAGGGCGGTGGCTGCGGCCTGGCCCGCCGCGGCGTGGATCTTGCCGAAGTTGGAGTAGACCCGCTGGATCGGCTGGCTGTTGTGGTCCAGTTTGTGTCCCTTGTAGAAGACCCCCAGCCGCCGGGTCCGGGTGGTGAGGTCCAGGTGCACCACGAACGCCGGCTTGATGTACTGGGGATCGTCCGGACGGCCCGCCCGCTCGGGGACCTCGAAGTGGCGGTCCAGCCATTCGGCCCAGCCGCGCATCATCTGGCCGTGGCCGGGCGTCAGGACGAACAGCACGGTCTTCTTGAGCCGGTAGTGCTTCAGGACCCGCGCAAGTTCCAGGACTGCAGCCGCGGAGGACGCCTGCTCGGCGCCCGGCGCCAAGTCGGGCACCACCGACACGGCGTCGTAGGAGGCCTGGATGACGACCGGCTCCTCGTGGGGCTCCGACTTGAGGCCCGGAAGCCGGGCCATGAGCGTCCGGCCCCGGCGCCGCTCCCAGACCACCTGGGCATCCACCCGGACCGTGCGACCCTCCAGCGCGCGCAGGCGGTCCGCCGCGGCCCGCGGCACCCAGAACCTCGGGATGTTTGCCGGGAGCGACAGGTACTTGATTTCGGACTCGCCGCGCATGAGTTCGGCGGGCTCGACGAACAGGATGGCCCGGGCGCCGAAATCGGCCAGCGATACCCAGCCGTAGCCGCAGTTGTAGTCCACGAGCACGATGGCGCCCTTGAGCGCCTTGCCCCGGACCTCCGCCAGCGTCCCCCGGCCGGCCCAGACCACCGGGCCGGAAATCCCGGCACGGGGCGTTGAGCAGGTCCGAACCATGTTGGGCCACAGCGGGTGGACGCGCAGGGTCTCGCCGGTCCCCTCCACGGTGACCGCGGCGGGGGCCTGGCGGGCGGCCACGGCCACCCCCTCGGCCAGCGCCGCGGCGTGCCCGGCGCCGAGGAGGTAGCGGGGCAGAGGGGAGGGGTGCTTGAGCATCGCCTCGGCGAAGGAGCGCGGCTCGGCGCGCCACCCCGGCTGGCCGCGGGGCTCCACGAACAGGAGGGACCGCACGCCCGACGCTGCGGCCCGGGCGAAGAGGAAGTCGGCCAGCGCGGCCAGGTGCTTGTCCGCGAAGATGTCCAGCACCGCCTCGGCCTCTGCCGGCCGGCCGCGGCGCACCAGGGGCGTCTCAAGCACCCGGCGCTCGGTGGAGGTCACGGGATCGGCCAGCGTCCCGGCAAAGGCGCCGGCCCGCCAGGCGATGAGGGCGAGCTCACGCAGGTCCGCCGCCCCGGGAACCGGCACCACGGCGGCGCGGCCCCCCAGCGCCCCCACGCCCCGCGCAACGGCGGCGAAGGTCGCGTGCACCGCCGGCCCCAGCGCCCGGCCGCCCGGGGGCAGGCGGTAGGTCATCCGCGCCGGCGCCCAGAAGGGATGGGCACGGAACACCTCGCCGCCGGCCTCCAGCTCCGTTCCCAGGTCGAACGGGTTGTCCACATCCACGGCTTCCTCGGTCACCGCCCCCGCGCCCAGCACGGCCGACAACTCGGCCTTGAGCCGGTCCGCCGTCCGGTCCGCGCCCGCGGACCCCGACAGCCGGGAGCCCTCGGCCGCCAGCGCCCGGACCGTGGCCTCCAGCCGCGCCGCGGACACGAGGGCGGCCGCCTCGCCAGCGCGTGCGGGCGGCACCTGCACGGTGCCCTCGGTCTCCACGTTGAGGTACGGTGTCGCCCACCGGTGGAACCAGAAAAGAATGCCGCCGGTCACGAGCACCGCGCCGAGGATCCACGCGAGGTCGGCGCGTTTCAGCCGCATATCAGTTCGGCAAAATAGGCCGGCCGGGTGTGCCGGTCGCCAGCCCCAGGAGCATCCAGAACACCGAGATCACGCACTCCCCCATGATCATGCCCAGAAAGAGGGGCAGGAGCCTGCGGAACACCGAGGCCCCCCCGAAGTTCATGACACACCACTTGGCCACGTTTCCCAGCATAATGGAAAACCAGAACATCGAAATGGCCCAGGTGCCCGCCATGACCAGCCCGAAGGGATGCAGGGGCCACCACAGGAACCGGGCGCGCAGGACCAGCATGGCGGCCGCGAACGCCCCGCCGACCGCTACATGGGCCACGTTGACCGGCAGGACCCGGGTCTCGCCCACCTTGACCCAGTCGTAGGTGGGCGGGTTCTTCTGGTAGTTGGCCATCCCGTTCAGGATCCAGTCCGGCTCCCCGATGTTGGCATACCAGTCGAGGTTGACGCCGCCGTACTTGTAGGATGTCGCGATCCGGCCGTACGCCGCCACGGCCAGCCCGACCGCGGCCGTGAGGGCGAACACCGCCAGCACCTTACCGGCGTGCATCCGCACCTGCGCGCAGGCCTTGACGCCGTTCATGATGTAGGGCATCAGGATCTCCCGCAGATCATGTTGGAAGATCGCCTTCTGCATGGAGAGCGCCGCGAGTGACGGCCCGGACAGCCGCAGGGGAGCCGGAAGAGGCGCGGCAACCCCCGCATCCACATGCGGGGTGAAGAGCCCCTGGAACACCTCGCCGGAAATCACATCGCTCTGCACGAAGAAGAGCCCCGACTCGGCCACCACCCGGGTGAGGATCAGAAGGACCATGAGGAACATGAGCACCGACCCGATGGCCACCCACCACTGGGCGGCAGCCATGAGCATCCACCCCATCATGCCCAGTACCCCGACGACCATCAGCGCGGCCGCTACCCGGGGCGGGAAGGGGTCCAGGGCGGGGTCGGACCTGCCGGTCAGTGCGCGCGCCCACCACTCGCGCAAGTGCCGCCGGGCGGTCCAGAGCAGGAAGACCGTGATGGCCATCATGGCGCCCAGGGTGTCGAACCGCGCGATGCGCCCGCCCCAGTTCCCCCAGTACCCGGTCGCGCCCGACCCCAGCCAGGCAATGAACACGTGGGACAGCCGCACCAGCACGAAGGTGAACCAGAGCGAAAAGCCCATCTCGGTCGTGAGGAGGTAGGTCATGCCGATCACGGAGAAATACACGTTGCCCTGATCCAGCCGAAACTCGTTCCAGGGCCGGTCGGGGAAGATGCTCCAGAAGTTGTAGGACAGCGGAATGATGGGCAGGGTCGGAAGGTACGCCCGCAGGCCATTGATCCCCCAGAGCAGACAGGGGATGGCGGCTCCGATCCAGGTCAGCCGGCTGGACAGGAATTCGTTGAGGGCCCGGCCGGGCGGCGGTTCCGCGGCGAGCGCCAGCGGCAACTGGACGACCGGGAAGATGAGCCGCTCGCGGGCCGACCACTGCTGGAAGAGGATCGACACCATGGCGAAGTTGGAGGCATAGAGGCACAGCGCGAAGGCCCCCCACGCCGCCATCGGGGTCACCCATCGCCCCCACGGGATGGACTCGCCGTGGGGCAGGCCTTCCATGAACCAGCGGACGGCCTTGTCGTCGGGACTGCGGCTCACGACCATCCAGTCGGGGAGGTAGGGCAGGATGAACTTGGCGAAATCGTTTCCGGACGAGGCGTAGTAGGCGGGATTCACCATCCACGACGGGAAGTACCGCATCATGCCCGCGGCACAGATGCCACCCGCCACCCCGATCATGCCCCAGATGAGAAGAAGTTCGCCGCTGGAAAGTCCCTTCGCGTTGAAGAATTTCCTCGCCACCGCGTTGCCGCCCACCACGAGCACGAACATCGCCGTGATGGAGATGACGGGAAAATGATTGCCGATCAGGAGTGAGTTCAGAAGGTAGTAGTCGTTGTAGTTCATGATCAGGTTGATCACGAGGGCCGCGAGGAGGCCCAGGCAGACCGCCCGGGCGGTGACCGGGGATTCATCCCGCGGGGCGCGTGAGGCGGCGGCCATAGACCTTCGATTATAAGGGCTGACTCCGCCGCCCTGCCCACGCTCCGCCGCCTTGGCAGGTACACACCACGGATGCGGGGTGCCCTGGCTACTCGAACCGGATGCGGGAGAGTTCGATCGTCAGCGGGCCCTGGCTCCCGGGGAGGTACAGCTCAACCCGGCCGAGGGACTGCAGATCGAGAATCCCGTTCCCTGCCGGATTCCCGTAGCCTTCGGAGGGCGTACAGGCGGAGAGCGGAAAGTCATACACCTTCTCCGCGCCCGTTCCGACCAGCTCCGGACCGTGGTACTGCTCGCCATCCGCCCCGCGTGCGCCTGCAAATGAGGTCGCCCCGGTGGCGGCCGCGCCGTCTTCGGTCAGCACGGGGACAAACCGGACGCCCTTCGTCACCCGGGCCCTGATCGTCATCCGCCGGGCCCCCGCTGCATTGACCGGCATGGGCCGACCGGAATCCAGGCTGACCCCGCACCCCCAGCCCGGACCGGAGGAACAGGTGAACACCGCCGCCCCGCCGAGCGCGACGAGGCGGCCATCGCATCGGGAGTGCTCGTCGCCCCACGCGCGCCCGGCGGCGGGGTCCCGTGCGTATTCGGCGTAGGTCATTCCGGTAAACCGTTCGGGGGCGAGCTCCCGGCGCACATCCACGCCCGCCACGGGCTGGGGGGCCTGGGGGCGGGATTGGCCGAACACGGTGGGCAGGGCCAGGGCGCTGGTCGCGTGGAGGCCGGCGACCCGGCCGTTCAGATCCTGCATGGCGGCAAGGAGTTCCGCATACGGCTCGTCGGCATGATCAACCAGCCCGTAGTTGCTGTCCTCGCCGTCGAACCGGCCCAGCGAGGGCTGGTCGAACCACTCAAACCAGTGAAACCCGATCACCTCGGGAAGGGCCACGAGCGTCTCAACAAACCGCTGGTACCGGCGCGCCCGCTCGGCCTGCGTGGGAACGGTGACATCGGCGCCCGCGGTGTTGCGGTCATTGGACCGGTTCTCCATTGCCCGGTAGGAGAATTCAGTCACGAGCACCGGCTTCCTTGCGTGCAGGTAGAACCAGTCCAGGTGCGCGGGATCGGGCCGCCCGTGCTTGACATACCAGTTGACCGAGCACACCTCGCACACCGCCCCCACCGCGCGGACCACGGGTGCGGGAGCATTGCCCGCAAACCGGACACCCAGCAGGAGGTGGTTCGGGTCGCGGACGCGCACCGCCGCGGCGGCCAGTTCACAGAACCGGGCGGCCACCAGCCCCGCGAATTCGTCGGCCAGGGCGGCCCGGAGGTGGTCGGCCTCCCGGGCGACCGCCAGCCGGGCCCCCTCCCGGGCCACCAGCCCGTCAGCCTTGAGCCTGCCCGGGGCGCCCGCCGGCAGGGCCAGGTACCGGTCCAGCAGGTTGCGCGCATCACCCGTCTGCCACCCCGCCTCGCCGTACCATGGCAGTTCATTGTCCAGGTACCAGCCCATGAGGTCGGGATCGTCGGAACGACGGTCCCCCATCTGCCGCACGGCCTCCTCGGCCACCCGGCGGGCGTACTCATCCGACCAGACATCCATGAGCCGGTGATCCCTTCCCGCCGCCAGGTGCAGGCACACGGTGTAGGGGATCCCCTGCCGTTCCATGGAGCGCGCTGACCAGGCCCCCACGGTATTGAATCCCCAGGCCTTGAGCCGGCCTGCCTCGAATTGCGCCCAGGCCGGTTCACCCCCGCGGATCACGCCGCCGGTGTATTCCGTTGAGCCGGGCTTGGGGCTGTGGTCGCCCGGGATGATCACATCCACTCCCATCGAGTAGAACCGGCGGCCGTCGGGAGGGGCCGCGAACCAGTACCGGCCGCCCTCCGACACGACGCGGAAGAACGGGACGGGTGGCACGGCGGAAGCAGAATGGCCAAGCAGAAACACCAGTGCGGCCAGTGCGCCCACCCGGCTACTCGTTCTTCTTTTCGTTGCCACCGCCCTTGTCGTGGTCCGCCTCGGTGTCCTCGAGCTTGGGCTTCTTGGCCTTCCTGGTCTTGACCGGCTTCTTGGGCTTGGTGACTTTGGGGGCCTCCTCGCCCTCCCCCACCTTCTCCGGTTTCTCGGGCTTGTCGGTCACCCCGGTGGTCTCCCCTTTCGCAGGCTTGTCCGCATTCCCGGTCCCCTCATCCTTGACGGGCTTGTCCACGGCGTCTGCTTTCTTTGCAGTGTCCACGGCGTCTGCCTTGGCGGGCTTGTCCGTGGCGTCCGCCTTCTTGGGGGTCTCCACGGCCTCTGCCTTCTTCGCCTGGCCGGGATTCTCCGCGGGCGGGTTGCCGGGGACCTCCTTGGTCTCGGGCACCGGGCTCTTGGTCTCGGGTGTGGCCGGCTTCTCGGGCGTGTGGGGCTTGGGCTCCGGCTTCACCTCCGGCATGGGCTCGGGCTTCGGCTCGGGCGCCGGCTTGACCTCGGGCTTGGCCACTGGCGGAGCGGGCGGCGGCGTGACCGGGGCCACCGCGGGGGCTGGGGTGACGGCGGCGGGTGGCGGCGTCACGGGGGTGGCCGGCGGGGAAACCGGTACAGGAGAAGCCGCCTTGGGCGCGGGCGTCACCGGAGCCGGCGCCATCGGAACAGGCGCGGGCGTGACCGGACGGGCCACCACGGGCGCCGGCTGGACGGGCGCGGGCCGGGTCCCTGCCCCGGTCGCGGGCGGCGGGGCGGCCTGGATCATGGTGGACCGGGGGGCCGGCGCCGCCCCCGCGCGCGCGATCCAGGCGTTGCGCGCCGGCAGGTAGGGCACGGTTTCACGCACCGCGGCCAGGGCATCCTCCTTGAGGAAGGTGCCCGTGGCCTTTTCCACGAGGGAGCCGACGAGCCCGGCCACGAACATCTTCCCGGCGTCCCTGGGCTTGGCGAGGACCTGCCGCACGGACACCCCGGCCTGCTCCCAGACCGTCCGGCCGGAGGCGTCGGTCAGCCCCAGGGTCACCCGGGCCTGACGCCGGTAGTACACCCCCACATTGATGACCTTGAACTCGTTGATGGTCCCCGTGATCCACCGGTTCATCCCGAGCGCGGCGGCGATCCGCTTGGCCGACACGGCGTGCAGGTGGCCCCCCTGCGACACGCCCACGCTCCGGAACTTGGGGTCCGTCTCGGTGAACGGCGGGACCCGGTAGCCCATCCGGAGGAGTTCCTCACGGACCTGGTCCCGGACCGAGTCGGACGAGCGCACATTGGTCGTCTCGTTGGCGAACGGCGCGATGGCGATGGGCTCGGCAAACCACGCCTCCTCCGCCGCCGCGGCTGCGGGCCGCGACTCCGAGATCCGGTCCAGGGAGGCCAAGTAGGCCGAGACCAGGTTCCGGTCAGCGGGCCTTCGCGCCGCCGCCAATGCGCGACGGTAGTGGCCCTTCGCGTCCTCCCAGCGGCCCTCGCTCTCGGCCAGCGCGCCCGCGTTCCAGGCGGCGTAACAGCCGGAGCCGTCGGCGCGCACGTCCTTCTCCTTCCACATCCGGCGCCAGTACATCGCGGTCCGCGGCAGGATCTGCGGTCGCAGGCCATCCGCCCACCCGCCCAAGTCCGCCACGTGGCCCTCCAGCCATTCGGCCAGCGCGAGGGGCTCGCCGGACACCTCGCCCGCGCCGCCCGCCTCGGCGCCGGAGGCCAGCATGGTGCCTTCCGGCCAGGACGCCAGCCGCCAGCCCACCTGCCAGCGGGCCACGAGCTGGTAGGACACCGTCCGGATGATGTTGCCCTGCCGGTCCTTCGACTCCTGCACCTGCTGTTCCTGGGTCGTCCGGACCACGGAGGGCGTCAGGGTCAGGACCGAAGTGGGCCCCACCGACTCGAGAAAGGCGTTGGTGGACGGGCCGGCCACCGCAAAGGCGGCAATCCTTGAGAACGGAGAGCCCAACTGGCCCGCCGCCACCACCAGGGTCTGCTCGAGTCCGCTCGGCGTCAGGTGCGTCTCCGCCGAGGCGTTGTCATCCTTGGTGAGGGCCGCGCCCAGCAACTGGCCCAGCGCGGACGTGTTGACCGAGGCGGACGCCTTGGCCGCCCCGGCGGAATCGGGTTCCATGACCAGGGCAATACGCGCCAGCTTCGGCACATCCTCCGCCCGGAGCCGGGCGGGCGCCAGCGGGTGCCGCACGGCAATCTGCGGGGCGCACCCGCCCAGCAGGGCGAAGCAGGCCAACAGGCGGGGGGCCAGGCGCTTCGTCATGGGTTCCCCCGATGATACCGGCCGGCCATCGCGATCCCAAGCAGGAGCCCCTCGGCCGCCCCGGCGATCCGCGGAAACTGCCGGAGGAGCCGCGCCAGCGGCAGGACTTCCGGCCGGAGAAACTCGAACCGTTCCGGCCGGGCGCGCCGGATGCGCCGGGCATCCAACGCCAGGTAGTAGTGTTTGCGGATTCCCGAATTGGCGGGGGCCGGATGGGAGGCCACCAGCCGCCGCCAGCGCCGCGACGCGAACCCCGTCTCCTCCAGCAACTCCCGCTTCGCCGCGGCCAGCGGCGCCTCGCCGCGCTCCACGGAGCCGGCGGGCAGTTCGAGCAGGGTCCGCCGGACGGCGTGCCGGTACTGGCGCACCACCACCAGCCCGCCGCGCGCCGTGACGGCCACGATGGCCACGACCGGGCCGTGGGGCCGGAACTGGTAGGTAAAGGTTTGCCGGCCGATCCGCACCCGGTCCTCAACCACCCGCATGTGGGGGGAATTCAGGAGGACCCGCCGGGAGAGGACGCGCGCGCGCCAGTTCACGATGCCCTCATCATATGCCCCAGCGTGCCCCGGTACCCGGGATGCCGGGGATTGCACTCCACCGCCATCCGGGCGGCCTCGATGGCCTCTCCGCGCCGGCCCAGCCAGTCCAGGATCTCCGACAGTTCCGCCCACAGGGCGCCGTCACGCGGCGCGAGGCGAAGTCCCTCGCGCAGGTAGCGTTCCGCCTCCGGCGCGTCGCGCCGCCCGCGCGCCGCCCGGGCCAGGTCCCACAGGACCCGGCGGTGCAGGTCCGTTCCAACCCGCGCGTCGTTCCGCTCCAGCCGCTCGCACATCGCGAGCGCCCGGGCAGGCTCGCCGCGTGCCGCGTACCCCTCGGCCAGCTCGCCCCACAGGGCGAGATCGCGCAGGCCGCCTGCCTCGGCCCGCTCCAGCGCCTCCAGATCCACACCCCGCGCGCCAGCCGCCCGGATATGGGCGAGAAAGTAGCGGACCTCGGGGAAGTCGCCGGCGATCCGGTCGATCTCCCGAGCGATCGCCGCCGCACCCGTGGCATCACCCCGACGCTGGCGGTCCTCGACAGCGGCCATGGCGGCCTCGACCCCGGGCAGGGTGGGGGGAACGGTCCGCGGCGCGGCTGGGACAATTTCATAGAGGTACGGCCCCCCCTCCTGCCCGTCCACCCGGTCGGCCACCGCCTCGACCCGGGCATGGCGCCGCCAGAAGGCGGCCCACACCGCCAGATCGCGCGCCCTCCACGGGTGAATCGCGAGCAGGCCACGGTTGTACAGCGCCGCCGCGTGATTGTGCACAACCCGGGTGACCTTGAGCTGGCGCCAGCGCCGCTCCAGCGCACCCACGTCCGCGGAGGCCCGGACGAGGGCGGCGAACGCCGGGGGCTCCCAGAG
>JAHFSL010000029.1 GCA_023265785.1 Candidatus Coatesiibacteriota bacterium
CTCCCAGGACCGGAATCCACCGAACCCCGTAACGTGGCGCAGGAGGGCCCCGGGAACCACCGCGGGGCCGAGCGCGCAGACCACGGCCAGGGCGCCCGCCGCCACCCAGGGACGCGCGGCCTGCCAGTCCGCCGCGACCCCCGCAACCACCAGCGCGGGAAAAAGATATCCCATATAGAGAGTGGTGCTGTCCGACAGATGGGGCCCGAAATACCCGTGCGGACCGAAGGTCCGGCCCCACAGACCCGGCCAGAACGCCTCCGGCAATTGGAGCGGATCGAGGGCCCACCGGCCCGCGAAGACCGGGTCGTATCCGGTCCGGTCGGTCAGGGGGTACCAGGCGGCGGCGGGGACGAGCCAGACCAGCCCCACGGCGACGCCGCCGGCAAAGACGCGGGCGAGCCGCCGGCCGGACGGCCAACGGGCGTTGAATCCACCGGCGGCCCACACGGCCGCCAGCCAGACCGCCCCGAACAGGATCAACTGGACGCCCAGGGTCAGCCACAGGCCCCCCAGGACGAGGGCCCCGGCCGAGGCGGCCCGGCGGGATCCCGCCGCCGCGCGGCGACACGCGAGCAGGAGCCAGGGCAGGGCGGCGGCGGCGCGGACGACATGGTCGGTTCCGACCGCCACCTGGGTCAGGGTGTGCCCCAGCGCCCCGTAGAGCAGGCCGGCGGCGGCGGCGGCCCAGCCGGCCACCCCCTCGGCGGCCACCCACGCCGCGGCACCCGCCGCCCCGATGATGAAATGGCCCCAGGCGTCCCAGGCATGGAACACCCTCGGGTCCCACCCCGCCATGATGGCGGCGAACTCCGTGGGATAGAGGGCCATCGTCTGCATCGAGCCGATCAGGGGGATTCCGCAAAACAGGTGGGGCCACCACGCCGGCAACCGGCCGCTAACGGCCCAGACCTTCTGCATCCAGGCCATCATGGGGTAGAAGAGCGTCACATAGTCCGACCCGCCCAGCGCCTCGCGGCCGGCAAGGAGCGGCCACATCCAGAGCGCATGGACCAGCGCGGCCCCGCAGGCGGCCGCGAGGACCGGCCGGTTCAGCCGAAGCATGCCGCGAGCCGCTCGAACTCGGCGAGGGTCAGGGTCTCCCCGCGCCGGCCCGGGTCAATTCCCGCCCTGGCCAGGGCGGCCACGGCCCCCTCCCGGCCCCCGGAGAGTTCCGCCAGCGCGTTGGCCAGCGTCTTGCGGCGGTGCCCGAAGGAGGCCCGGGTGACCTCGTTGAGCCGGCGTTCCCCGGCCGGCGCCAGCCGCACGGGGGCGGGCACCAGCCGGACCGCCACAGAAGAAATCCGCGGGGCGGGGACAAACGCGCCCGCCCCGATCCCGAACAGCCGCTCGCACACGCCCGCATGGGCGATCGCGACGGTCAGCGCGCCGTAGTCCTTGCTGCCGGGCCGGGCACACAGCCGCGCGCCCACCTCCCGCTGAACCGTGAAGACCATCCGCGCAATCCGGTCCCGGTCGGGCAGGACATGGAACAGCAGGGGTGTCGTGACATGGTATGGCAGGTTCCCGGCCAGGAGGACCCGGGTGGCCCCGGCCGCCGCCGCGAGTTCCGCCACCGTGACCCGCAGGAAATCCGAGACCATGATGGTCAGGCGCGGGGAGGGAATCCGCTCCCGCAGGAGGGTCGCCATGGCCCCGTCCACCTCCACGGCGATCACGCGGGCGCCGGTGGCCACCAGCCGCTCGGTCAGGAATCCCGCGCCAGGTCCGATCTCGATCACGACATCCTCCGGCCCGGGCCCCAGGGCACGCACCAGCCCTTCCAGCGCCCGCGGATCGGTCAGGAAATGCTGGCTCAAACTCTTGCGGAACCGGACCCGGCCGGCGGCCAGCAGGTCCTTGAGGACCGCGGCCGGGGTCGGGCCCACGGTCACAGGCTGTACGAGAGCTCCTCCCGGATCAGCGGCAGGACGCGCCAGAGGAACCACACGGCGAAGACGGCGGCGGCGGGGCCCGCGGCGCGCACCACCAGGCGGGCGCCCCGGTCACGCGAACCCATCCCCAACCGGACCAGCGCGCCGATGCCCAGCCCGCCCAGGGCGCCAAGGGCCATGATCCTGCGGTACTGCCCGATGCCAAAGCACGTCTCGAGACCAACCCCCAGGACCAGTCCCTCCACCGCACTGAGGGCGAGGAGGAACCGGGGCGAGCGGATCATGAGGCCGCCCGCACGGCGGTCTCCAGCGCCGCAATCATGCTGGTCGGGTCCGCCCGCCCCCGGCCGGCGATGTCAAACGCCGTGCCGTGCGCGGGCGACACGCGGAGGAACGGCAGGCCAAGGGTTGCATTCACCGCGCGGCCGCCTTCCACCGCCTTGAGCGGGGCCAGCCCCTGATCGTGATACATGGCCACGACCGCATCGTACCGCCGCCGGTTCGCGGGGGCAAATACGGCATCCCCGGGCAGGGGCCCGACGGCCCGGATCCCGGAGCGGCGCACGGCGCGGACCGCCGGTGCCACGATCCGGGAATCCTCGCGACCCAGCAGGCCGCCCTCCCCCGCGTGCGGATTCAATCCGCAAATCGCCAGGCGCGGCCGGGCGATGCCGAACCAGCGGGTCAGTCCGCCGGCCGTGATGCGGATGGCCCGCGCGACCAGCCCGGCGGACAGCGCGCGCGGCACCCGCGCCAGCGCCATGTGCCGGGTCACGATGACCACCTTGAGCTCGGGTCCGCCCAGGAGCATCACCGGCTCACGCACCCCGGCCGCCGCGGCCACGAATTCCGTCTGCCCCGTGAACCCCGGCAGGATCCGGGCGATCGCCTCTTTGCTGACCGGCCCCGTCACCAGCGCCGCGGCACGCCCGGTCAGGACCGCGCGCACCCCCTCCCGGAGCCAGTCCAGGGCCGCGGCCCCGGCGGCGCGCGAAACCCGGCCGCGGGGAACGCGCACCTGCCACGGGGCGCCGACCAGCAGGCACCGGGCGGCGAGCCGGGGGCGGGCGCGCAGGGCCTTGGCCAGGACTTCGGGGCCGATCCCCGCCGGATCCCCGGGGGTCACGGCCACCAGCCGACTCACGTGCCCGCCGGTCCCGCCTCGAACTTCTGGATCAGGGCCTTCGCCTTCAGCCCGTCCACCCATTTTTGGAGCGCGGAGGCCTGCCGCTCGCTCCGGAGGACCGTGCGGATGTACTCCCGCAGGACCATGGTCTGCACCTCGGGCGGCGCCTTGGCCTGTGCGGGCACGATCGGGGCCGGAACCCGGATGGTTTCGTCCAGCGTCCGGGGCCGGGGTGGCAGGGCCTCCTCGACCAGCAGGAGGTGCAGACCGACGGGCGACTCAACGGCCTCGCTCACCTGGCCGGGCTTGAGGGCGAAGGCGGCCTTCTCGAGATTCTCGTGAAAGGTCCCCTTTCCGAACAGCCCCAGGTCGCCGCCCTTCTCCCGGGTTTCCCCGTCCTCGGACAGCCGGGTGGCGATGTCCTGGAACTTCTCGCCCCGCTTGAGCGCCGCCTTCGCCGCCTTCACCTTGGCCGCGGCGGCCGCCAGCGCCACCTTGCGGGGCCCGCCCGTCAGGGCGCCATCCACCGCGAACAGGATGTGACGCGCATGGACCATGGGATCGGTCTGGTACGCCGGCTCCGCCTTGTGGGCATTGAAATACGCCAGAATATCCGTGTCCGCCACGTCCGCATTGGTCTCGAATTCCTTCTGCTTGCGGTGGACCATCTTGAACAGCAGGTACCGCTCGCGCCAGGCTTCCACAATCCGGCGGTGCATGTCCTCCCGGGTCAGCCCCTCCTTCTTCAGGGCGGCCTCGAGATCGCGATCGGAGGCAAACCGGCCCCGGACCGATTCCTCCTCCTGTTCCACCTGCGGGGACACCTCGGATTCGGCCACCTTCATGCCCTCGGCCGCGGCCGCCTGGACGATCAACCGCTCCTGGATCAGGCGGTCGAGCACCTGCGCCGCCACGAGGCGGGGATCGGCCCCCGCGCGGGCACCCCCCTCGGGGGTCTCCAGGGCGGCCCGGGTGGCGTCCTCAAGCTCGGTCCGGGTAATGATGTCCCGGTTGACCTTGGCGATGATTTTCTCGGCCACGTCCGCGCGGGACGCTACCGGGAGCAGGAGCCCGCACGCAAGGAGAACGGCAGGGAACCGGGTCATAGCCGGCCGATCGCGTCGCGGTCCAGCCGGATGACGGCTCCCCGCCGCAGACCCGCGACAAACCGCCGGACGGCCTCGTCCCGCCGCTCGGCCAGGAGCCGCCGGCGGCCCAGGCGGTCGGATTCCGCGGCCGGCAGGGCCCCGGCAGGACGGCGATCCGAGACCACCGCGACATGGTAGCCGTACTCCGAAGCCACGGGGCCGAGGACGGCGCCATACACGGCCGTGCGGGCCACGTCCCGGAGTTCGTCGGGGAGGTCCGCTTCGGCCACCCAGCACGGCTCCGCCCCCTCCAACCGCAGGCTCCGCGCCGCCGCCGGAAGCGTCGCTCCGCGCATCATCGCGCCCCGAAGTTCATTGGCCATCGCGCTCGAGTGTACCACGACCTGCGCGATGCGGATTCGGGGTGGCCGGACGGCGGCCCCGGGGTGCCCCGCCAGCCAGGCGGCAACGGCGGCGCGCCCCGGCGAATCGGGCGCCGGCACCACCCGCCGGAGCAGAAGCTCGATCTGACGTTGTTCGTAAATGTCGTCCTCCACATTCCATGCCGCGGCGCGGTCCACCGGCTCCCACCCCTTTCGCCCCAGCGCGTCGAACTCGCGGCGGACGTCCTCGCGCACGGGCTTGATTCGGCGCCGCCGCGCCTCCGTCAGGAGCAGGCGTCGGTCCACGAGTTCGGCCACGAGCATCGCCTTGAGCTGGTCGCGCGCCGGTCCCGCCAGCGCCAGTCCACCGCGCGCCTTGAAGTGATGGAGGTATTCGTCGGTGGTCAGGTACTCATTGTTGATCTCGCCCAGGATCTCGGGCGGCGCAAGATCCCGACGCCCGCACGCGGCGAGCAGGAGGACCGCGGCCAGCCCGGCGCGCCGGATCACGCGGGCACCGCCGCGGCCCCGGCGGCACCCTCGAGCACCGCACGCATGTCGCGGAGGATCTCATCAGGATCAGGCGGGACGGTCACCGTCAGCGCCCGGTCCTCGGCGACCCAGCCCCGCCGGCCGCCGCCCGCCCCCGCGATCACCGCGCGCAGGGCCTCCCGATCCCTGAATTCCAGCCGAACCTTGGCGCCGTGGCGGGTGGCGCGGACCAGCCCCCGCCGGACTCCCAGGACCCGCAGGCCCGCCAGCGCCACCAGCCGGGACACGGGGATGGGGGGCTCCCCGAAGCGGTCCCGCAGTTCGGCCGTCAGGGCCCCGAGTTCCCCGGCCTCCGCGCAGGCTGCCAGTCGCTTGTAGACCTCCAGCTTGGACCGGCCGTCGGGAACATACCCCTCCGGCAGGTAGGCCTCCACGCCCAGCGTGACCGGCGGCGGGACTTCAACCACCACGACCTCCCCCTTCATCTCGCGCACGGCGCTGTCGAGCATCCGCGAGTACAGGTCAAATCCGACGGCGTGCAGGGCTCCATGCTGTTCGGCGCCCAGCAGGTTGCCCGCGCCGCGAATTTCCAGGTCGCGTACCGCCAGCCGGAATCCGCTTCCCAGCTCCCCGAACTCAATCATGGCGGCCAGCCGCCGGCGGGCGTCCAGGGTGGGCACCCCCTTCGGGGAGAAGAAAAAGTAGGCGTAGGCCTGGCGCGATCCCCGACCCACCCGACCGCGCAACTGGTAAAGGTCCGCCAGCCCGAAGTTCTCCGCCCGCTCGATGATCAGGGTATTGGCATTGGGCAGGTCCAGCCCCGCCCCGATGATGGAGGTGCTGACCAGGATGTCCGCACGCCCGGCCGAGAACGCGCCCATGGCCTTTTCCAGCGGCCCCAGCGGCATCTGGCCGTGCGCCACCACCACGCGCGCCTTGGGAACCATCTCCTGGATCTTCCGGGCACAGACCATGATGGATTGCACCCGGTTGTGCAGGTAGAACACCTGCCCGCCGCGCGCCAGCTCGCGCAGGATCGCCTCGCGCGCCACGGCCGGATTCTCCTCATGGACATGCGTCACGATGGCCAGCCGGCCCGGCGGCGGCGTCTCAATGACGGAGAGGTCCCGCAGTCCCGCCATCCCCATGTTGAGGGTGCGCGGAATGGGGGTCGCCGTCAGGGTCAGGACATGGACATTCTTCTTGAGTTCCTTGATCTTCTCCTTCTGCCGGACACCGAATCGGTGCTCCTCATCCACCACGAGCAGCCCGAGATTCCGGTACACGATCGAGGCGGACAGCAGGTGATGCGTCCCGATGACGATGTCCACCGACCCGTTGGCCAGCCCCGCCACCGTGCGGGCCCGCTCCTCGGGCGTCCGGAAGCGGGAGAGCATGCCCACGGTCACCGGTGTCCCCGCCATCCGGGCGGTGAGGTTCTGGAAATGCTGTTGGGCCAGGATGGTGGTGGGAACCAGCACCGCCACCTGCGATCCCTGCACCGCCACGCGGAACGCCGCCCGGATCAGCACTTCGGTCTTGCCGTACCCGACATCGCCGCAGACGACCCGGTCCATGACCTTGGCGCCCTCCAGGTCCCGGCCCACCTCCACAATGACCCGCGCCTGGTCCGGGGTCTCCTCGTAGGGGAAGGTCCGGGCGAATTCCGCCTCCACATCCGCCGTGGAGGGGAACGGCCGGGCGGAGGCCACGGCGCGTTCCGCATAATGCTTCAGCAGTTCCCCGGCATAGAGCCGGAGGGCCGCCGCCACTTTGGCCTTGGTTCTTTCCCAGGCGCCCGTTCCCAGCCGGTCCAGTTTGGGGTGGCGGCCCGCGCCCAGGTACCGCTGGACCCGGTGCGCCTGGTCCGCCGGCAGGTACAGCTTCTGGGACTCGGCGTACTCCAGCAGGAAGAAGTCCTGGCGCACCCCCTCCACTGAAAGCGGCAGGACCCCCTGGTATAGCCCGATGCCGTACTCCTCGTGCACCACCGGATCGCCGGGCTTGAGGTCAGCGAAGGCATCGCGGAAGGCCTTCGGCGGGCGGCGGACGGGAATGCGATGCACCGGCGCTCCCAGCACATCGCGCGCCGGCATCAGGACGATCCCGGCCCCGGCCAGCTCCGCGCCCCCCGTCCACCGGCCCTCCAGGACGACCGCCTGCGTCCCCGCCCGGCCGGTCGCGGCCTCCCGCTCCTCGCCGGACTCGCCGGCGATCCAGGTCCCGGCGCCGGCGGCCGCCCAGCCCGCGAGCGAGCGGCGCAAGGCCTCCCACTCCTGCGCGCCGAACCTGACCGGCCGGACCCCGAACCGGAACGTCGTCACCGCATCCGCCGCGGCGAATTGGGCCATCCGTACCTGCGGCCAGTCCGCCAACGCCTGGCGCACGGCCGCGGGATCCGCGTACAACTCGCCGGCGCCGGGGACCGGCTCCCGCGCCCGGGCAAGCTCTTCGTGCATCGCCGCCGCGCGGGTCACCGCCCGCTCCCAGGCCTCCCGGACGCCGCCCGGCTCGGCCATCACGATGACGGCCGATCGGGGCAGGTAGGCCGCCAGCCGGACGGCACCCGGGATCAGCCAGGGGATGAATCGTTCCTCACCGTCCAGCGCCATCCCGGTTTCCAGCCGTTCGCGCAGGCGGGCCACCCGCTGGCCGCCGCGCCGCGCCAGCGGATCGGGCAATCGGGCCAGGATGGCCATCCGCTCATCGGCCGTGAGCAGGGCCTCGGCGGCGGGCCCCACCCACACGCGCTCCACTTCCTCCAGCGACCGTTGGGTCGCCGGATCGAACCACCGCAGGGAGGCCAGCGTCTCCCCGTCCAGTTCCAGCCGGATGGGGCGTCCGGCCGCCGGGGAGAACAGGTCCACGATCCAACCCCGGGCGGAAAACTCCCCCGCGAGTTCGACGACATCCACCCGCCGGTACCCGGCCGTCACCAGCCGGTGGAGGATCGCCTCCCGGTCCACCGTGTCGGCGAGGGTCAATTCCATCTGGAACGCGCCCAGGCGGGCGGGGGGCATGAGCGCTTCCAGCCACCCCACCGCCGTGGTGACCACCACGCCGGCCACAAGGTCCGGCAGGCGGGGCAGGGCCTCCAGCCGCAACCCGGCGATCTGGGGGGAGACCGGCCCCGGCTCATAGGGCGCGAGGTCGCGGTCGGGCAGGAGCCGCACCGTTCCCGGCGGCAGGAGGGATTCCACCTCGTCGGCAAGGCCGCGCGCGGCCTCCAGGTCCGGGGCCACCGCCACGACCGGCCGGTCCAGCTCGGCGGCGAGGGCCGAGACCAGGAGTCCCCGTGCCGCCCCGGCCGCCCCTTCGGCCGCAATAACCCGTTCGCCCGCCCGCACGGCCTTCAGCAGGCCGTCGTACGGGAGGAATCCCTTGAGCCGGGTGAGCAGGTCAGGCACCCCAAACTTCACCCTTGTATTCTAGGGGGCCTCTATAATCCACGGGTCGTGCGCTCCCCCGCCGTCCCCACCCCGCTCCGGGTGCACCCGGTCGCGCTCACCGTAGGGTTTCTGGCCGCCGCCACGGCCCTCTTCGCCCTCTGGTGGCAGCGATTGCCCGTGGATCCCGCGATCTACGACCGATGGTGGGAACGCGATGCGAGGCAGTGGCCGCCCGCGTGGGGAGAGTTCGCGGGCATGTGGGCACGACATGCCGGCTCCCTGGTCCTGCTCGCCCTCATCGAAGTGGCCTGCCTGTTGGCCGGCCACCGGGCGCGGCGGTGGGTCCGGACCCGGACACCCGCGGATGCGTGGTGGGAATTCCTGTTCTCGCTCGGGCTGGGCCACGGGCTCGCGGGCACCCTGACGCTGGGTCTCGGCCTGGCCGGGTTGCTCTCCCGCGGCGTGGTGGCGGCCGTCCTGCTGGCCGCGCTCGCCCTGGCCGGGCCGCCGGGACGCTGGCGGAGCCTGCCCCGCTTCGCCTCCACCCCTCCTGACATCGCCGGCCGAGCGGCGCGGCGGGTCCTCGCCGCCTGCTGTGCGGTCTTCGCGGCGGGAACCCTCCTCACGGCCTTCCAGCCCGAGTGGTTCTATGACTCGCTGGTGTACCACCTCGCGGTGCCCGAGCAGTATCTGCTCGAGCACAAGGTGTGCTGGCTCGGCCACACCTTCATCTCGAACTATCCCCTCCTGCAGGAGATGCGGTACACGGTGTTCCTCGCACTGGGTGATGACATCGCGCCGAAACTCCTGCACTGGGCCGATGGCCTGTGCGCCGCGGGCGCCGCCGCCGCGCTCGCCCGTCCCTTCCTCGACGCAACGGCGGGCTGGCTGGCCGCCGCCCTCTTCCTCTCCACGCCATCCCTGCTCTTCCTCCAGCAGGTCACCATGGTCGAGTTGGGCCTCACCTGGTTCGTGGCACTGGCGACGATGGCCGTGGTCGCCGGATTGGGGTGGCTTCCCGGGAGCCGGGGGCGCTCCACCGGATTCCTGCTCATGGCCGGTTGGTTCCTCGGATTCGCCCAGGGAGTGAAATACATCGGGCTCAATGCTTCCGGGATCCTGCTGGGAACCCTGCTCGTGGTCCACCGGCGGGCGGGCCTGACCTGGCGCCGGACCATCGCGGCGCAGGCGCTGGCGATCGGCTGGGCCTCCCTGTGGACCGGGACCTGGCTGGCCAAGAACTTCTTCTTCACCGGCAATCCCCTCTACCCGTTCCTCCACGGGTGGCTGGGCGGCCTCAACTGGGACGCCACGCGCCAGGCGCTGTGGATGGCCGACAACACGAAGTACGGGACCGGTCACGGCTCTCCCGCCCAATGGCTGATGATGCCGGTAATGATCGCCACCGGCGCCCCCGGATTCGGCGCGATCTCATTCAACCCGTTCCCCCTCCTGCTCGCCCCCCCGCTCGCCCTCATCCGTTCCGTTCCACCCGCCGTCCGCCTCTGCGGCAGTTTCGCCACGCTCTACGCCCTGCTCTGGGCCACGTCCTCCCAGCAGGTCCGGTTCCTGGTGCCGACGCTCCCCCAGGCCGCCGTTGCCGCCGCCGCGGTCGTCACGCTGGCGGGAGCCGGCACCCTCCTCCTGCGCGCCGCCCTGGTGGCCGCCACCGGCTGGATCCTCCTGGTCGCCCTGCACACCGGGATGGTCTATCACGCCGACAGCCTGGTGCTCGTCCCGTGGGCCACCGGCCATATGCCCCGCGCCACCCTCCTCACCCGGGCCCTGCCGTACTACGAAGCCGTCCAGGCGGCCAACGCGGTTATGGCGCCGCGCCGCAGGCTTCTCTTCATCGGCTCCGACGAGAGCCTCTACTGCGCCCGGCCGCGTATCTGCGACAGCATCTATGACTTCTCCACCCTCGGGACGCTGGCGGCCCGGGCCGACAGCCCCGCCGGCCTCGCGACCCTCCTGCTCCGGCGCGGCGTCAGCCACCTCCTGGTCCAGGAGAAGCGGTGCGAGGAATACATGGGGTACGGCCTGTTTGACTGGGGTGACCGCGCCCGCACGAACGCGCTGGGCCTCTGGTCCGGCTGGCTTCGTCCCGTCTACAGCACCCACCGCGTGCACCTGTTCGCCCTGCAAACCGCCCCGGTACCCGCCGCCGAGCGGAAGGCCGGCGAGCCCGTCTGGCTGCTGGAACCCGCCGTCGCCCGCCGGGCGGCCGCCCTCTCCATGCGGGTCGAGGGCCTGGTCGCCGGCGCGGACATGGGGGCCGCCCTGCTGGCCAGCGAAGAACTTGTCCGGCTGGCGCCCCGCCTCGGCCAGGCGTATGCCTGGCGCGGCATCATCCATGGAACGATGAACAATGTTCCTGACGCGATCCGCGACGACGAGCGCTCCATCCGGCTCGGGTTTCCCGGCGCCGCCACCCATTACAATCTCGGCGTGTACCTGGCCCTGCGGGGGGCCCTGCCGGAGGCGCACCGGCGGTTCCAGGAGGCCGGCGCCATGGATCCAGGGATGGCCGACCAGGCCCGGGTCTATGCCGGGCAGGTGGACGCGCTCATGCGGGGCGCCCAGCCCGTGAGACAATCGCTCAAATGAACCTCCTCCCCCGCCCCAACCGGCTGGAACCCGCCGCGGGAACCCTCACGCTCACGCCCGACACGGCCATCGCCGCCCCGCCGGAGGCGCGCGCCCCCGCCGAACTCCTCGCCGGGTGGTTGCGGACGGCAACCGGCTGGCCGGTGCCGATTCGCGCGGCCGGACCGGCGGCGTTCGCCTTCGTGGCGCATGACGGGCCGGGCAAGGGGCCGGAGAGCTACCTCGTGGACATCACCCCCACCGGGGCGACGATGACCGCCCCCCAGCCGGCGGGCTGGTTCCATGCCGCCCAGACCATTCGCCAGCTCCTGTCCCCGATGGTCGAGGGCGTTTCGCCCGTGCCCACCATGGAGTGGCATCCCATGACCTGGACCCTGCCCTGTCTCGCCCTCAAGGACCACCCCCGGTTCGGGTGGCGGGGCTTCCTGATTGATTCCGGCCGGCATTTCCTTCCTGTCGAAACCGTGAAGCGCGTGGTGGACGCACTGGCACTCTATAAGATGAACCGCCTCCACTGGCACCTCACCGAGGACCAGGGCTGGCGGCTGGCGATTGCGAAGTACCCGAAGCTCACGGAGGTCGGAGCGTGGAGGGGCCCGACCCGGTACGGCGGGTTTTACACCCGGGAAGACATCCAGAGTGTTGTCGCCTACGCGACCGCCAGGAATGTCGAGGTGGTGCCGGAAATTGAACTGCCCGGCCACGCCCAGGCCGCGCTGGCGGCCTATCCGCACCTGGGCTGTACCGGCGGCCCGTATGAGGTCGCCACGAAGTGGGGCATCTTCGAGGATGTGTACTGCGCGGGCAACGACCAGGTCTTTGAGTTCCTCGAGGCCGTGCTGACCGAGGTGTGCGACCTCTTCCCGGGGCGGGCCATCCACCTGGGCGCCGACGAGTGCCCCAAGGTCCGATGGAAGGCCTGCCCCAAGTGCCAGGCCCGGATCAAGAAGGAAGGGCTCAAGGACGAACACGCGCTCCAGACCTGGTTCGTCCATCGGATCATTCGGTTCCTCGAAACCAAGGGCAAGCGGAGCATCTGCTGGGACGAGATCCTGGAGGGCGGGCCGCCTCCGGGCGTCATCGTGCAGGCCTGGCGCGCCAACGAGAAGGCAGTCTCCAAGGCCGTTGCGGCCGGCCACGAGGTCATCCACTCGCCCTACAGCCATGTCTACCTCAACGAAACGCAGGCGTGGTGTACCCTCGAGCATGTCTGGGGCTGGGACCCCCTGGTGGAAGGGGACAAGAAGGATCTGACGCCCGCCGTCCTGCCCCGTCCTGAACTCCTGATCGGCGGCGAAGGGTGCCTGTGGGGTGAGTGGTGCCCGCCGAACCGGATTGGCTGGCAGGCGTTCCCGCGCCTCCTCGCCGTGGCGGAGCGGCTGTGGTCCAAGGACGAGGGCCGTGACTGGACCGAGTTCCACGCCCGCGCGCTGGCGCAGGCCGACCGCCTCTCTTATCTCGGGCTCACGCCCGGGCCGGAGCAGATTTCCGGCTCATAAGGTAGAAGGCGG
>JAHFSL010000317.1 GCA_023265785.1 Candidatus Coatesiibacteriota bacterium
ATCCGGTTCACGGCGGACCTCACGGTGACGGTGCAGGCGCTGGGCTTGCGGCCGTCCGGCAAGTACCAGCCGCTGACGGACGACATCGCGTCCACGGCGTACTGGTACCAGACCGAGCCGCACGGGGCGTTCCCCGTCCTGCCCGTCCTGCGGGACCGGTACAGCCGGTAGGCCGGGGTCGTGCAGGGGCGCTAGAATATGGTCATGAATTCCCGAACGTCAGGAGGCACTCAATGAGCGGAGCCATTGCCGTCAGTGAAGTCTTTTATGCGGCGTTCCGGTCGCTGGCCCGCGGACAACGCGAGCGCGTTCTGGGCCGCCTCCTTCGCGATCGGGACATCCAGGAGGACCTTTTCGACCTCGCCCTGATTGACAGGGCACGGCGCGTCAAGGGTCGGGCGATGGACGCCCGAGTCTTCTTCAAGCGCCTGGCATCCAAAGCCTCGCATTGACCAAGCCGTACCTCGTAGGGATTCTTCCCGCCGCCCAGAAAGACCTCAAGAAGATCGGGGAGCCGCACCTGTCTCGTATTCGTGGCTTGATTCTTGGGCTGGCCATTCAACCCAGACCGCCCCGCGTCAAGAAGCTTGCTGGCGGGTCCTTGGCATACCGGATTCGATGCGGCGTCTATCGGATCCTGTATGAGATCAATGACCAGGTGCGGACGGTCGAAGTGTTCCGTGTCGCCCACCGCCGGGAAGCCTACCGATGAATCAGCGTGAGCGGTTCAGCCGGTAACCGGAACCGGTCGTCCCGGAGCCGCCGGGCCCCGCCCGGGCCGGGCGTGACGGACTTCACCTGGTAGGGCAAGAATATCCATAAGTCGAGTAATTGACATAGAAGTCAATTACGCGATATATAGGGAATGACATGTCGCAGTCATTTCTCCTGCGCGAACTGTTCCACCTCCAGGTGGTCCGCCAGTTGGCGGCGCGCCTGTCGGGGCGGGCGTGGGCGGTGAAGGGCGGGATCTGCCTGCGGCTGTTCCACCGGTCGCCCCGGCTCTCCGAGGACCTGGACTGTGATGCGGCGACGGGCATCCGGAGCGAGACCCTGCGGCGGGGGGTGGACCAGGTCCTGGACGGGCGCGGTCTCGCGGCGGCTCTCGCCGCGGCCGGGATCGCCTCGCTGGATGTGACCCGCCCCAAGCAGACCGAGACCACCCAGCGCTGGAAAGTGGCGCTCCGGCTGGCCGGAGGCGGGAGCCTGGCCACCAAGATCGAGTTCAGCCGGAGGAAGGGCGTCATCGCCGCGGTTCCCGGGGTGCCGGGGCCGGACATTCTGTCGGTCCACGCCTGCCCGCCGTTCGCGGTGCCGCATTACGATGCCGCGGCCATGGCGGTCCAGAAGGTTCTCGCGCTGGCCGCGCCGGGCCGGAACGCCGTGCGGGATCTTTTTGATCTCGACCACCTGCTGACCCATGGGGGAGGATCTGCCACGGACCTGTTGCGTACTGCTGGTCCTGGGGCGGCGGATGCCGCGGCGAAGGTGGCCGGCTACACGCTCCGCCAGTTCGAGGAACAGGTGCTTCCGTACCTGACGGAGGAACTGGCGGCCGCCTACCGCCGTCCCGGGGCGTTTTCGGACCTCCAGCGCCGGGTGCGGGGCGTGCTGGTGGGAGCCTCATGAAACGGACCGCTGCGGACCTGCTGGCCCGCCTGCAGGCCAGCCGCCTCCGGATATTCACCACGGCCGACCTGCGCACCCTGACCGGGCAGGCGCCGGCGGCGGCCGTGCATGCCCTGGGCCGGTTGGAGGCACAGGGGCTCGTGGCCCGGGTGCGCCGGGGCGTCTGGGCCAACCGGCTGGCCCCGGCGCTCAACCCCGGTGAGGCCGTGGTCCACCTGCGCACACCCTGGCCGGCCTATGTCTCCCTGCACAGTGCGCTGGCCATCCACGGGCTGGTGGCCGAAATTCCCCATGCCACCTGGGCGGTGACCGCCGCGCCGCCGTACCGGCTGGAGTCGCCGCTGGGGGCGTTCAGGTTTCACCACCTGCCCTCCCGGCTGATGTGGGGGTACGGGATGCACCGCGACGGCGCGGCCGTGTATCCCCTCGCCAACCCGGTGAAGGCGTTCCTCGACACCATGTACCTGTCGCTGATTCCGCGGTCACCGGTGCGCGAGCCGGTGCGGCGCGGCCGGCGGTGGGACCTTGACCCGGCGATTCTCCGGCCGGCGGCACGGCGATTCGCCTTCCCTCCGCTGATGCGGCGGCTGGCGGCCCTCGGGTTCACGGCGTGAAGCCATTTGGCGCGGGCCGTTTCCCGATTTCCCCGATCGGCATAATCGGCAGGCTGGGCTTGCGGTAGGGCGGTAGAATAGGGGCATGAACGACAGGGTCGTGGCCGACATCAATGTTTGTGGCGGAGAACCGTGCATCAAGGGGACGCGGATTTCCGTCAAGGTGGTCTTGAGTCACCTTGCGGCCGGGGAGCGCGAAGAAGCCATCCTCAGGAATTTTCCGCCGCTCACTACAGCCGACATTCGCGCCTGTCTGGAATTCGCCTCGTTCCTGGCCGCTGAACACGTTGCGTGAAGCCGCGGATTCTTCTCGATGAGAATGTCAGCCTAGCCCTCGCTTCCCGACTGCGGTCTCTGGGACATGAGGTGGAAGCCGTGGCCGAACAGCCAACGCGCGGGATGAACGATCAGGCCGTTCTCAATTTGGCTACGACCTTGCATGCACTGCTCATCACGCGTGACGCTCACTTTACCAATCCGATCCGATTCGATCCCTCGGGAACGGCGGGAATTCTTCATATTGTCCATGGCAATTTGTCCGCGGAAGACGAGGGGAATCTGGTGACGAAGTTTTTGGAGGCGACTGATTCTGGAGAGCATGACGGAAAACTTGTGCTCCTGTCCAGGTCTGGCGCGGTCATTCGTTAGTCGTCTGGTTGATAATCAACCGGCACGCGGTTGATTATCAACCGGCGAAACTGTCGCCCTTCTTCATGCTGAATCCCAGGAAAATCGCGCTCACGATTGTGAGCCAGGAGTCGTGATGAACATCCTGTTCGTGAACCGGTTCGCGTGGCCGGATGCGGCGGGGTCGGCGCGGATCCTGACGGATCTGGCCGAGGACCTGGCGGCGCAGGGCCACGCGGTGACGGTGCTGGCCAGCAACACGGCGGCGGGGGATTCGTCCGCCCGGTACGCGCGGCGGGAACTCCATTGCGGGGTCTCGATCGTCCGGGTCCGGGCGGCACGGTTCGACCGCAACCGCCTCCTGGGGTGGGTGCTGAACGCCCTGTGGTTCCATCCGGCTGCCTTCCTTCGGCTCCTCACCCTGCCCAGATTCGATGCCACGGTGTACCTCACCGATCCGCCCCTGCTGGCCGCGCTGGGGCCCGTGGTGCGGGTCGTGAAGGGGGGCCGGTTCCTCGTGTGGTGCCAGGACCTCTACCCGGACGTGGCCATCGCCGCCGGGGTGATGCGGGCGGGCTCCATGGCGGGCCGGGTGTCGCGACGGGTCGCCCGGTGGTCGCTCGGGCGCGCCGACCGCGTGATCGCCATCGGCGCCACGATGGCGGATCGGCTGGTGGGCCACGGGGTGGCGGCATCGCGGATCGCGGTGGTCCCCAATTGGGCGGACGGCGCCCGGGTCCGGCCGGTGGCGCCGGCGGACAATCCCCTGCTGGACCGGCTGGGGCTCCGGGGCCGGTTCGTCGTCATGTACTCGGGCAACATGGGGCTGGCGCACGACCTGGACGTGGTGGTGGAAGCGGCGCGGCTGGTGACGGGGGAGGAGGGGGTCCGGTTCCTGCTCGCGGGGGGCGGGAAAAGGCTGGCGGCGGCCCGGGACCGGGCGGTCGGTCTGCGATTTGTGCAGTTCATACCCTTTCAGGATGAAAGTGAGATATCATACAGTCTCGGCGCGGGGAGCGTGCATGTCGTGACGCTCAAGGCCGGGATGGAGGGAACGG
>JAHFSL010000030.1 GCA_023265785.1 Candidatus Coatesiibacteriota bacterium
CGACAGCCGGGCCATTGACCTCGTCGTCTCCTTCCTCCCGTGCCCGGCCAATGCCCGCTGGCTGGCCCGGGCGGCGGCGCAGGGCAAGGCCGTGATCAGCAACAAGCCGGTGGCCATGAGCCCCGCCCAGGCCACTCCCCTGCTGGCCGCCCTGCGCCGGTCGCGCCGCCCCTCGTTTTCGCTGGAAGGGACGGCCCCCCTCACCGGCCGGATGCGCATGATCCGCGGATTGATCCGCCGGGGAGCCATCGGCCGGCCCCTCACGGTGTCGGCAGTCCTGCGGGGCGGGATGCCGATGGCCTGGTGGGACCGGGGCGGAAAGTCGGGCCGGGCGAACTGGGGCTGGTGGACCGATCCCCGGCTTGTCCCCGGCGGGGCGTGGATTGACCACTCGATCTACGCGATCCCGGAAATCGGCTACCTGCTGGGCGACACGCCCGGGCGGGTCCAGGCCACGATGGCCAATGTGCGGTACCCGAACCTTGGGGTGGAGGATTACGGCATCGCGACCTACGAATACCGGCGTGGCACCGTGGTCACGATGGAGTACGACTGGATCGGGCGGGTGGGCTCCTGGCGTCTGATCACTGGCACGAAGGGTTCCCTCAATTGGGGCAAGGGTGTTCCCGACGGCAAGATCGCGTTGACCACCGGCCGCACGACCCGGTTGCTGGCGCCGCCCAAGGCGGCTGGTCCGTCGGTGCTGGAGCATGTGCTCGATGCGGTCCGGACCGGCCGGCCCACCGTCGCGCCGGTCGCGGCCGGCGTCGAGAATCTCCGGGTGGCCCTGGCCGCCTACCGGGCCGCCCGCACCGGGCGGACCATCCGGATCTGACCGTGCGCTCCCGCTGGTCGCCGGTGGCGGCGCGGGGGCTTTCCGATCTTGAGGCGCTGGTGCTCCGCTCCCGCCTGCTGGGGGCGGAGCCTTCGCTCGTCATCCACGGCGGCGGCAACACCTCCACCAAGACGGTCGAGCCGGACCACCGGGGCCGGCCGGTCCGCGTCCTCCGCATCAAGGGCTCGGGGTCCGACCTGGCCACCGCCACCGCCCGGGACTTCCCGGCCCTGCGGCTCGATGACCTCCTTTCCTTGAAGGACCTGGCCCGGATGGACGACGGGGCCATGGTCACGGACCTCGCCAAATGCCTGCTGGATCCTGCTGCGCCGCGGCCGTCCATTGAGACCCTCCTGCACGCCTTCCTGCCCCACCCCCATGTGGACCATACCCATCCTGATGCCATCCTGGCTCTGGTCAACCATCCCGACGGTGCCGCCATCGCCCGCCGGGTTCTGGGTCCCCGTATTGCAGTCGTACCCTATGTGCGGCCGGGATTCCTGCTCTCCAGGCATGCGGCCGCGGCGGCCCGCGGCCGACCGGACCTGGAGGGGTTGGTGCTCGACAAGCACGGGCTGGTCACCTTTGGCGCCACGCACGCGGAGAGCTACGGACGGACCATCGCGTTGGTGACCCGGGCGGAGCGGTTCCTGGGCGCACGCGGGCGCAGGCGCACCGCCACACGGCCGACCCTGTCGGCCGCCAACCGGCGGGCGTTCGCCGCCGCCATCACCCCGGGCCTGCGCGGCCTGATGTCAGCCGGGGGCCGGATGGTGCTGGCCCATGACGGGTCGCCGGACGCCCTGCGGTATGCCGCTGACCCCGCGTTGCGCCGGGCCTCCCAGGCCGGCCCCGCCACGCCCGACCATGTCCTGCACCTGAAGCCGTGGCCCCTGATCACCCCAACCGTGGGCGGCGATCCGGCCCGCTGGATCCGGGGCACCGCGCGGGCGGCCGCCCGGTGGGCCCGCCGGTATGCCGCCTATCTTCGCGCAGGACTCCCCCGGGGGCTCACGCCAGACCCCGCGGTCCCGCGCGCCGTCATCGTGCCGGGGCTGGGCCTGTTCGCGTCCGGCCGGGACAGCCGGGGGGCCGGGATCGCCCTGGATCTCCTGTGCCGGAATGCGCGAATCCAGTCCCTCGCGGCGCCGCTGGGCACCTACCGGCCCGTGACGGAACGCGACCTCTGTGCATTCGAGTACTGGCCCAACGAACGGTTCAAGCTGACGCTGGCCCCGCCCGAACGAGAGCTGGCGCGGCGCATCGCGTTGGTGACCGGGGCGGCGTCGGGCATCGGGCGGGCCTGTGCCGAAGTGCTGGCCCGGGCCGGGGCCCATGTGGTGCTGGCCGACCGCGACGGGGCCGGAGCCCGGCGCGAGGCTGCGGCGCTGGCGGCCCGGTATGGTGCCGGCCGGGCCGTGGGCGTGGCCGGGGACATCACCACGGAGGCCGGGGCGCAAGCCGGCGTGGACGCCGCATGGGCGGCCTGGGGCGGGCTGGACCTCGTGGTCTCGTGCGCCGGGATCGCGCGGGCGGCGCCGGTGGACGCGCTGGCGCTGGCGGACTGGGAAGCCAGCCTCGCGGTCAACGCCACGGGCCACTTTCTGACCGCCCGGGCCGCCTTCCGGGTCATGAAGCGGCAGGGACTGGGCGGCGCCTTCGCCTTTATCGGCACCAAGAACGTCCCGGCGCCCGGCGCCGAGTTCGCCGCGTACAGCGCCTCCAAGGCCGCCCAAGTCCAGTTGGCCCGGGTGCTGGCGCTGGAGGGCGGGCCGCATGGCATCCGGGTCAACATCGTGAATCCCGATGCCATCTTCCGTGGAAGCCGGCTCTGGTCCGCCGCCGTCCTGCGCGGCCGGGCCCGGACCCACGGGATTGCCGTGGGCGACCTACCGGAGTTTTACGCGAAGCGCAATGTCCTGCGGCGGGAGGTGCTGGCCGAGGACGTTGCCGAAGCCGTCTTGTTTCTCCTCTCCGACCGGTCCGCCAAGACCACCGGTGCCCAACTCCCCGTGGACGGGGGTGTCCCGGCCGCGTTTCCCCGCTAACTAGGGATTGAGCGAGAGGGCGAGGCGGACCTCGAACCCGAGGCCGCCCAGGGTCAGCCCGGGTTCACCCGGCGTCGCCCCGTAGGTCAGGACCGGGGTGGCATTCGTATCCGTCGTGGCAAAGGGAACATCATTCACCCAGGTGACACCGGCCGACAGGTGCAGGTCGAGTGATTCCGTGGCGGGCACCGACAGCCCGGCGGCGGCGGAGACCGCGAAGGCCAGGGCGGTGGTTTGCCACCGGCTGGTCTCCTTCGCGATCACGGTGGTGTCAGACGGGTCAAAGCGGGTGATGGTCTGCTCGGTCCCCAGTCCCATCACCAGCATGCCCACGCCAATCTCGCCGACCAGCGAAACACTCCCCGTGGGCCGTCCGTACCGGCCCAGAAACATCAAGGGCACCGCGGTCATGTTCCACGAGATGAATTCCCCCTCGTGCTTCTGGGCATGCGTGTACGGGGTCCCGCTTCCCCCATAGGTCGAGAGCCGCCGGAGGTCGAACGATTGACTGCCCGCAGGGAGGCCGAACCCGGTGCCCACGGCCGCCGAGAAGGGTCCCAGCGCCCCGCCGAGCGGCATGACAATCCGCAGGCCCAGCGTCCCCAGGATGGCCGTATCGCTTCCGTCCTCGCGGGGACCACCGGCCAACGGGGTCTTCACAAAATCAACCGTCGCGGGAACTGCACTATAGGCCAGGCCAACCTCAACACCCCGAGCGGCAGGGGTGGCGAAAACCAGCGGTGCGGCCAGGAGCCAGCAGATCCTCATCCTCACGGAATGATCATACCGCCCGGCAGGAAACTACCTTCCGCCGGAGTTTCCCCCGACACGCATCAGGGTCAGCCCGATCCGGGTGGTCCGGAAGATGCCGTACGGGCTGGAGATCACCTGGAACACCACCATCGAGTGCACACCGGGCGCGATCTGCACCCGGCCATAGATGTCGCCGACCGTCATCCGGTAGTTCCCCGCCGCAGAACCGGTGGCCTTGGCCGTCCCGATGCGGACGCCAACACCGGCCGGCCCGATGGACCGGTCCAGCATGCCGCCGAAGGTCTGCATCCGGAAATCGGCCGAGCCGTCCGTGAATTCGACGATCGAGGTGAATATTCCGAATGCGGTTTCGCCGTTCAGGGACCCCAGAGCCCCGAATTCAGCTGTGGGGACCAGCCGGCGCACGAGGCCGATGGACCCTCCCGAGGCGGTCACCAGTTCGAGTGGCGCCGAGGGGTTGAGGTACCCCACGCACCCGAAAACCCCCGCAGCCGCCGGCACCGCGGCGAGCATCACCAGCGCCAGCGCCGAGGTAGTAACGAAACGACTCCGCATGCCGTCGCTCAGAAGAGCAGTCCCAGCGACAGGCTGAGTAGATAACCCGACATATTATAGGTGGCATCATCAACTACGAACCGAGTCCCCACATTGGTTTTCAACTGCCCGGTCACCTTGTCACCCGAGCCACCCAGAATCACCACGGTCCCGAACAGGTCGGTGAACATGCCGTCCTCACCGCCCCAGTTGCTGTAGTAGTCCCCGAGATTCATCCCGACGCTGACATTCTTCACAATACCCTTGGTGACTTCGATGGCACGAACATCAAAGTTGTAGGACGTTCCTCCGTTGTAGACGAACTTGCCGCCCTCCGAGTAGGCCCCCAGCCCGAGGTCGTTTTCGAGCACCCAAAGCACGGCTGTGCCCTGTCCCGTCCCCTGCACATGGTAGGCATTGTGGCTGTTGTAAGCCACCTTCCACCAGACCGAGCCCATGTCGATGCTGAGGGTACCGGCGGTGGCGGACGACGACGCCACGAGGAGGGCGAATCCGCCCGCGATGAGGTACTTCATGATGTGTGTCGCTCCTTGATCAAAGATTATGGATGAAGACAGGAAGGCCCCGCCGGGTCCTTGCGGAACACACCAGCGGGGCCTTCACCGAAAGTCTAGGGACGAGTGGTTAGAACAGCAGCCCGACGGACAGGCTGACCGTGATGCCCGACATGTTGTAGTCGCTGTCATTCACGATGAACCGCGCACCAACATTCGTCTTCAGCTGGCCGGAGACCTTGTCCCCCGAGCCACCGAGGATTACGACCGATCCGAAGATGTCCGTGACCATCCCGTCGTCGCCACTGTAGGTGTCGTACATATCGCCGAAGTTCATTCCGATGTTGACGTTCTTCACGATCCCCTTGGTGACCTGGATCGCGCGGACATCCCAGTCGTCATAGTTGGAGCCCGAATAGACCCAGCGGCCGGACTCCGAATACGCGCCCAGCCCGAGGTCGTTGTCCAGAACCCACAGGACCGCAAAGCTCTGCCCCTGACCCTGCAGGTGGTCGCTCACGCCGTTGGTGTAGCTCACCTTGTACCAGACCGAGCCGAAGTCAACGCTCAGGTTCCCCGCCGCCATGGCCGAGGACGCCATCGAGATCGCAAAGACCGCTGCGAGAACTTTCTTCATAGTGTCTCTTGTCTCCTTTGGTTGGATTTACTTAATTTAGAACGAAACGCCCACAACCAGGTTCACATTCACGCCAGAAAAGTTTGTCTGATACTGGTCGCGGTTGTAGCGGGCCGCCACCGTTGACTTCAGCACACCCGACACTTTGTCCCCGGCGCCGCCCACCAGGACCACCGACCCGAACACATCCACGAGCAGTCCGCGTCCGGCGCTGTCGTAGTCATTGTTCATGCTGCCGATGTTCACGCCGGCCGCAACATTCTTGACCAGCCCCTTGGCGATCTGGATCGCCACGATGTCCCAGTCGTTGTAACTGGTGCTGGCATAGACCCAGCGACCCGACTCCATGAACGTCCCCAGCGAGAGCTCGTTGTCGAGCCCCCACGTCAGGGCGAAATTCTGCCCCTGGCCCTGCAGGTGATCACCGAGGTCGCTCGTGTAACTCACCTTGTACCAGTTCGATCCGAACTCCACGCCCAGATTCCCGGCCGCCATGGCCGACGACGCGAGCGCGAGCGTCAACACCGCCGCGAAGAGCTTCTTCATATGTGTCTTGGCTCCTTTGCCTGTGGAAAGTGGTGAACCGTTGTCTATTCCCGTATGAGAACCCGGATGAATGGTCATGAGGACGGAAGGACCCCGCCCGCTTCGGGTTGAGCCGGCGAACGGGGCCTTCACTACGTGGTACCTCTGGATCCCGTCGTTAGAACAGCAGTCCGACGGACAGGCTGACCGTGATGCCCGACATGTTGTAGTCGCTGTCATTCACGATGAACCGTGCGCCGACATTCGTCTTCAACTGGCCGGAAACCTTGTCCCCCGAGCCGCCGAGGATCACCACCGACCCAAAGATGTCGGTCAGCATCCCATCGTCGCCGCTGTAGGTGTCATACATATCGCCCAGGTTCATCCCGATGGTCACGTTCTTCACGATCCCCTTGGCGATCGTGATCGCACGGATGTCCCAGTCATCGTAACCGGTGCTGGCGTAGACCCAGCGGCCGGACTCCGAATAGGCTCCCAGCGACAGGTCGTTGTCCAGGGTCCAGTTGATGGCAAAGCTCTGCCCCTGGCCCTGCAGGTGGTCACTTACGCCGTCGGTGTAGCTCACCTTGTACCAGACCGAGCCGAAATCAACACTCAGGTTGCCGGCCGCCATCGCCGAGGAGGCGACCGAAACCGCAAACAGGACCGTGAGAATCTTCTTCATGTGTTTCGTGACTCCTTATACGCTCAGAAGCCGATCGTCGCGACCAGCTTGAGATCAAGCTGGTTGAAGCCGGTGATCGGATCAATGGCCTTCAGCGGCAACTTCGTGCTGTTCGTTTCCTGGGTTCCGTAGATGTACCGGTCACCCTCGAGCTGAACGAACCGGAGCGCACCGGCCACTGAAATGTCGGCGCTGATCGTCTTCGAATCGCCCTTGAGGAAGGTCAACTTGGCGGCAATGCCTTCCATCATGGACTGACTGGGGTTGTAGGTCCCCTGCCCGCCTGCCGGAGTCCCGCCCAGGCCGCTGTAGGAATTGACGCCACCAAACATGGCTGGCGTGGCCACGGAACCATCATCGCTGCTGTAATACCGACCGGTGGCCGTCCCGGAGAGCGTCACGGTTCCGAGTTCGAATCCGATCTTCAGGAAGGACAGCATGGGGAGGCTGGCCCAGATCGTCAAGGCCTCGGTGTCCGAATGGCCGTCCACGACGATCTTCCGCTTCACTGGATTCGCTCCGGTATCGTCGGAATATTCGTGAGATCCACGCACGGAACCCGTCCCGTGAGAGATCGAAATTCCGAAATTGTCTGAAACGTTCCAGGTGAACGCCCCCGCCTGGTTCATCAGCATGTCGAATCCGCCGCCCAAGATGATCGTCGGGCCCATGCCGTACTCAAATCCGATCCCGGCCCGGTCCGCCGCCATGGCGACCCGACCGCCCGCCGCCGCCATGAACGCCACGGCCAGCGACAATGTGATTGCTTTGCGCATCTCGAGTTCCTCCTTCGTAACGTTTTCCTAGATCCGTCTGTTCAGAACTTGGTCAACCCTGAATACCTGTTTAAGCCGGTAAATCAAACCGATTAGAGGTTAAACGACTCGCAGGTCCCTTGTCAAGCCTATTGACCACGGGGGGACTCCCAGTCCTGTCCCAGGTCAGCGCGAACGCGGCTTTCCCGGGGCTACAATGCAGTCCGGCTGGGGGGCCCAATTGTGTCCGGGATCACAAAAGCCCCAGCGTCCCCTCCCGGGTTGTCCCGGGCAGGCCCCCCATGCTTTAATAGATGAAGCGCAAGAGTGGGGGCCGGCCCCCACTCTTTTCATTATAGGGGGGCTCGGGGAGAAACCGATGGGAATTATCGATCGGGTACGGGCCGTTGCCGAGCCGGTGGCACACGCCAAGGGGGTACGGTTGATCAATGTGACATTTGGCCGGGAGGGGCCGTCCCAGGTCCTCCGGCTGGTCATTGACCGGCAGTCAGGGCCGACCACCGTGGCCGACTGCGAGGCGGTCTCACGCGCGGTGTCCGCCGCGCTGGACACGGCCGATGCCATCCCCCATGCCTACACGCTCGAGGTCTCCTCCGCGGGGAAGGACACGCCCCTCTGGAAGCGCCCGGCATGAAACCCAACATCATGGAGGCCTTCCAGCAGTTGGAGCGCGGCAAGCGGATGAGTCCGGACCAGGTCAAGGACATCCTGGAGGCCGCCCTGTTGAGCGCCGCACGCAAGACGCTGGGCGTCTCGCCGGAGCGCATCGAGGCCCGGTGCGATGCCATCTCTGGCGATATGCGGGTAACGGTGCGCCGCGTCGTGGCCGCCGGCCGGCCGGCCTCGCCTGACGAGATCGCCCTCGCCGATGCGATCAAGATCAACGCGAGCGCGGCCGTGGGTGAGGAGGTCCTGCTCGATGTGCCCCTCGACGACCTCGGCCGGATCGCCGCCCAGACGGCCAAACACATCGTGCTTCAGCGGGTGCGCGAGGTGGAGCGCGAGAGCCAGTACGGCGAGTTCAAGGACAAGGTCGGCAAGGCGGTGACCTGCATGGTCAAACAGCGCCGGGGCAAGCTGGTCATCCTGGACCTGGGCGATGTCGAGGCGGTCCTGCCGGGCAGTGAGCAGATCCCCAAGGAGGACTACCGCCCGGGCGAGCACCTCAAGGTCTACGTGGCCGAGGTCAGCATGACGCCACGCGGGCCGCACATTATCGCCTCGCGGAACCGGCCCGAACTGGTCAAGTACCTGTTCGAGGCCGAAGTCCCGGAGATCTCACAGGGCATCGTGGAGATCAAGGCGGTGGCCCGTGAGCCGGGGTCGCGCTCCAAGGTCGCCGTCTGGTCCCATGACCGCAATGTGGACCCGGTCGGGGCGTGCATCGGCATGAAGGGGATGCGGGTCCAGGCGGTCGTGCAGGAATTGCACGGTGAGAAGATGGATGTCGTTTCCTGGAACGAGGACCCGGAGGCATTCCTCATGAACGCCCTCTCCCCCGCGAAGCCCGGCCGCGTGGTGCGCAACGACGAGACCCGGACCATGGTCGCCGTGGCCGCGGACCACAACCAGTTGACCCACCTCATCGGCCGCGGCGGCCAGAACGCGCGGCTGGCCTCCAAGCTGACCGGCTGGAAAGTGGACATCATGACCGAGGGCGAATTGCGCGGGGGCGGACCGGAGCCCGTGACCGTGACCGCCGCCCCCGCCGAGGGTGGGCCGGCGTCCGCCGGTGAAGACCAGCCGCTTGCCGCCCCCGGCGATGCCACACCCGCCGAGGCCGCGCCGGCCGTGCCCTCCCCAACGGAGCCGCCCACGACATGAGTGCGCGCACGACCCCCCTGTTCAAGCTGGCCAAGGAGTTGGGCGTCCCCAACAAGGAACTGATGGCATTCCTGAAGGAGAGGAATCTTCCGGCCAAGCGGGCCATTGATACGCTCACCGTCGGGCAGGTGACCATCATCCTGGAGAAGTATCGCGGCGCCACGGTGGGCGCCACCGCCCCCGGCACGGCGGCCGCACTGGCCGCCCCGCCGGCGACACCACCGCCCGCCCCCGCGGCGGCCCCGGTCACCCCGCCGGCCCGATCGCCAGTGCCCGCCGTCGGGGCGGTAACACCACCCCCGACTGAACCTGCACCACCGCCCGCCCCTGCGCGCACGGACACCCAGCCTCCTCCGCCCACGCCGCAGCCATCCGCACCGCCGCCACCTGCGCCGGCACCCTATGTGCCGGTACGCCGGGGCTATGTGTATCGCGGGCCCGTCACCCTGTCCGATCTGGCCCGGGCCATGGACCTGCGGGCCTCGGACATCATCAAGAACCTGCTGGCTGAAAAGCAGATGGTGACGCTCAACCAACGGCTGGGAGAGGATATCGTCAAGCTCATCGGGGAACGGTTTGATTTCCCGGTGACCAATCCGGCGGCACCGGCGGCGTCCACGGCGACCCGCGCGGCCAGCGGGGGGACGACCAACCTCAAGCCCCGCGCCCCCGTGGTCACCATCATGGGCCATGTGGACCACGGCAAGACCAGCCTGCTGGACGCCATCCGGGAAACCAACGTGGCGGCCGGCGAGGCCGGCGGCATTACCCAGCACCTGTCCGCGTTCCGGGTCGGCCTGGCCGGCAAGGGCGACGTGGTGTTCCTGGACACCCCCGGCCACGAGGCGTTCACCGCCCTGCGCGCCCGTGGCGCCAAGGTGACCGATATCGTGGTGCTGGTCGTCGCCGCCGACGATGGCGTGATGCCCCAGACGATCGAGGCCATTGATCATGCCAAGGCCGCGGGCGTCCCCATCGTGGTGGCCATCAACAAGATGGACAAGCCCGGGGCCAACCCGGCGCGGGTCAAGCAGGAGCTGGCCTCACGCGACCTCGCGCCCGAGGAGTGGGGCGGCAAAACCATCATGATCGAGGTTTCGGCGCTCAAGAAGACCGGACTCGACAAGCTGCTGGAGATGCTCCTCCTGGAGGCCGAACTCCTCGAACTCAAGGCCGATCCCACCGGCCCCGCGCAGGGCACCGTGCTGGAGGGGCGGATGCACAAGTCCCGCGGGCCGATCGCCAACCTGCTCGTGGAGCGCGGCACCCTCAAGGTCGGCGACATCGTGACCGCGGGCGGGGCCTACGGCCGCGTCCGGATGATGCTCTCGGACAAGGGCGCCAATCTCACTGAAGCCGGGCCCGCGGTCCCCGTGGAACTGCTCGGGCTGTCCCAGGTCCCCGAGGCGGGCGCCCACCTCATGGTGATGGTGGACGAGCGGTCGGCCCGCGAGGCCACCGAGCGCCACCTCTCCCGCCTCAAGGAGGAGCGGCTGACCCGCCGCCACATCACCCTGCAGGATGTCTCCGCGGGTGTGGCCGCCGGCGAGGCCAAGGAACTCCGGATCATCCTCAAGGCCGACGTGCAGGGATCACTCGAGGCGCTGGCCAGCGCACTGGCCCGGCTCGCCAATGACCAGGTCAAGCTGGCCGTCATCCACCAGGGGGTCGGCCCCATCAGCCTGTCGGACGTGGCGCTGGCCGCGGCCTCGAATGCGGTCATCTTCGGCTTCCACATCGGGGCCGAGCCGCAGGCCGAGGAGCATGCCCGGCAGGAAGAGGTGGAAATCCGGCTGTACTCCATCATCTACGAGGCGGTGGATGAAGTCCGCAAGGCCATGGAAGGCCTGCTCGCGCCCCGGGTGGAGGAGGTCGCGCTGGGCCGCGCCGAGGTGCGCGCGACCTTCCGGACGCCCAAGGGGACGGTGGCCGGATGCTTCATCACCACGGGCAAGGCGGTGCGGGGCGACAAGATCCGGGTCCTCCGTGGCGGCAAGGTCGTGCACGAAACCAACCTCACCTCCCTCCGGCGGTTCAAGGATGACGTCAAGGAAGTGGCCGCCGGGTACGAGTGCGGCATCTTCGTGGAATCCTTCGACCTCTTCGCAGTCGGTGACCTGCTGGAGTTCTACACCCAGACCCTTGTCCAGGAGAAGCTCCGGATCTGACGGAGGGGCGCCGCCCGCTCGACGCCGCGTGGCGGGGTATGATGGCACCCGGATGGCCAACCGACGGCTGCTCCGGGTCGCGGACCAGCTCCGGGAGGAGCTCGCCGACATCCTCCGGCGCCAGGTTCACGACCCCCGGGTCACGGACCAGGACTTTACGATCCTCCGCGTCGAGGTGTCACCCGACCTGGCCCACGCCCGGGTGCATGTCTCCAGCCTGCTCGCCGAACCCAAACGCTCGGAATTGGTGGCGGGGATGAACCATGCTGCGGCGTTCGTCCATCGGGAGCTGATGGGCCGCTTGCGGCTCAAGACCATTCCCACCCTGGTCTTCGCCTACGACGAAGGCCTGGCCGCCAGCCAGCGCATCGCGGAGCTCCTCCAGGACCTGAAGCGGGAGGCCGCCTGATGGCCGCCGCGCCCCTGCCATTCGATGCCGTCGCCCGGATCATCCGCGCGTCCCGGTCGGTCTACTTTACCGTGCATCAGCGGCCCGACGGCGACGCCCTGGGGTCCCAGCTGGCGCTGGCCCGCATGTGCCGCCAGCTCGGTCTCAAAGTCTGGATGGCCAACGATGACCCGGTTCCGGCCCGGTACGCCTTCCTGCCCGGCTGTCGCGCCATCCGCACGGGACCCGCCGGCCTGCCGGCCCGGTTTGACGTGGCCTTCGTGCTGGAATGCGCCGACCTGCGCCGGGCCGGCCGCTGCGGCCCGCTGGCGAAGCGGGCCCGGACCATTGTGAACATGGATCACCACCTCAACAACCGGATGTACGGTGCCTACAACATCGTGGACCCCACGGCCCCCGCGACCGTCCTGCTGGCCGAGGCCCTGCGCGAGGTCTTGGACCTCCCCCTGGACCGGGACATGGCCATGGACTTCTACGTGGGGCTCTACACCGAAACCGGAGGGTTCCGGTACAACAACACCACCCCGGCGGTCCTCCGGTTGGCGTCCCGGCTGGTCGAGGCCGGCGTGAACCCGAAGTACGTCGGCGAACAGGTCTACGAGCGCAT
>JAHFSL010000318.1 GCA_023265785.1 Candidatus Coatesiibacteriota bacterium
GAAGCGGGTTACCGATACCTCGTCGTGCCGAAGATCAAGACCGTGGCGGGAGTGGACCTGAACGGCGACGGCAAGCCGGATACCGAGTCGGGCCGGGTCGTCGAGGACGCGGATGGCCATTCGATCCCCCTGGATTTCGGCGGGTTCGCCGGGTCCGTCCGGCTCTCGCTGGACTTCTAGCGCCCGAGCAGACCGCCCACCAGTCGTCCCTCCGGCGAGCGCGGCACCCCGGGGAGGAGCGCCACGGCCGCGTCATATTCCTCGCGACCCTCCGGGGTCCGGCCCAGCCGGGCGAGGGTTTCCGCCAGCCGCAGGTGCGCCAGCGCAATGGACGGCGCGTCGTTCGGGCCCGGCCGCATGATGGCCGACCAGGTGAGGCAGGCGCGGTAGGCGCCCTCCGCCTCGGGCCAGCGGCCGGCGCGGCGGAGCCCCTCGCCGCGTGACCAGGTCACTACCGCCAGGTCGCGGTCGCGCTCGTCCACGTCATAGGGATAGAGCACCCGGGCGCGCAGGTACGCCCGCTCCGCCTCCTCGTACCGGCCAAGCTTGAGGGCCGTGGCCCCGAGCAGGACCCAGTTTTCGTCGTTCACCATGCCGGCCGTCGTCCCGACCCGGATGTGCTCGTAGGCCTCCTGCCACCGGCCGAACGCGTAGGCGTGCCAGGCCGTGTAGTCGTGGACGGCGCCGACGCCCGGCAGGAGGCGGTTCAGCCGGTCGAGCGCCACGGTGACGGCGGGCGCGTCCTGTCGGCGCTCGGCGAGCCACACCTCGCGCAACATGCCTTCCCCGCCGGGCAGGTAGAAGATGAGGGGCTGCGGCGCGCCAGGCCGGGCCAGGATCTTGTACAGGTAAAACCCGCCACTTCCGTGGTCGGACCGGGCCGGTTCCCGGACCACCGCCAGGCGTGTGCGGACAAACCCGTCCCAGACCCGGAGCATCCGGTCGGTCCAGGGATACGGGTCGTGGACCTCCTTCTGGTAGAAAGCGGTCACGAAGTTGTACGCTACCATGGTCACCCCCAGCTGGCGGACCCGCTTGGCGGCTTCACCGGGATCGTGGGCCTCGCGAGCCAGGGACCAGCCAAGGGGGGCGATGCCGTGCGTGAGCGTTGCCGTGACGGGGACGCCGAACCGGTACGCCCGCAGGTCGCCGGCCAGCAGGAGCCGCCGGGGGTGCCGGGCCGCCACGGCCCGCCGGGCGTCATCCAGCTCACCGAACCAGCGCGCAAGAAAGGCGTCGGGGGATTCCAGCCCGACCAAGCTGGCTAGCGGGCGGGCGGCCAGGTCGCCGGGGGCCCGGAGGACGAGTGGCACGAGCCCCAGCAGGACCAGGACGGCCCCTCCGCCACCGCGTGCCCGGGGCGGGAGCCGCGGGGCGGCACCAGCCACAGCGAGTCCACCCACAACAGCAAGGAGCAGGTCAGCGGGGAGGCCGAACCGGTCGGCGCGGCCGAACCGGGCATGGAGGATCGCCAGCAGAAGCGCGGCCAGGCCCAGCCGCCTTGCGGGCTGGCCTGCGCCCGCGCGGAGCGCCGCCGACCCGGCGAGCGCCAGGGCGGGGGCCGCGAGGATCCACCGGGGCGCAATGCGTCTGACGGCTCCCGGCCACGTCCCGGTCCCCGGGGCGGCAAAGGGCTCGATGACATTCCGGGCGATTTCCGCCACGCCGCCCGGGGCCTGATCCACGGGCGGCAACCAGCCGGTGAATCCAAACCAGAGGAAGTTGCCGAAGTGCAGGTGGTTCCGTGCCCACCACGGCAGGAGCGGCAGGGCCGCGAGGGGCATGGCGCGGAGCCACCCAGCCTGGGGTGACACGCCGTACCGGAGCCATCCCCAGCCGGCCAGCACCAGTCCGAACGGGGCGTACGTGTACTTGGCGGCGACCCCGCACCCGAACAGCCACCAGGCCACGGGCGGCGGCGCGAACCGGGGCCGGCCCCGGTGGGTGGCGTCACGCCAGCCTGAATCGGTCGCGAGCAGGGCCGTCGCCATCCAAAGCAGGGCGACCAGGTCGTTCTTGGCGCGAAGCATGAGCATGACCGACCAGCCGCTCATGGCAAACAGCCAACCCGCGAGTCGCGCGGCGGGTCCTCCGCCCGCCAAGAGCGCCACCGCCATGGCGCATCCGACTCCCGCCGCCGCGTGGAGCAGTTTGGCCGGCGCATCAGTCCCGCACGCCACGCTGAACCCGTACAGCATCTCCACCGGGAGCGGCAGGCGGAACGCGTGCGAGAGCCGGTCGCGCACCAGGGCATGCGAGGCGAAGAACTGGTCCGGGGCGGCGAGGTGATAGAGGAGGCAGTCCACCTCGGTTTCCGGGACGAACGCGAACAGCACCACCCACGCGGCGGGAACTACCCAGAGCCAGGACAGGATCCGCTCTTCTATTGGCGAAGAGGGCGCTACCGGGGGATCGCCTGGGAGAAAGGACCCTTGCACCGGCGCGGGTCCTGTCCGGTGGAGGGTCGCCGACCGTAAAGGCGACCCCTCAACGGTCGTCAACCCTCCCCCGGCCACCCGCGCCGCACGGAGGGCCGGACCCGACAGGACCCGTGCCGGTAACCCGAGTCCGAACAGTGAGACCACCCCAATGATGAGACTCTTGAACCACAGGCCTGCGAGAGCCAGTCCCATGAGGAGAAACGAAAGTTGGGTGGCACCGAGGGCCAGGAGGATGAGGGTGCCGGTCAGGCCGGGGCGGGCGGCGCGCCACCAGCGGGTCGCCGGGCGGCCCGTGCCCGCCAGCGAGAGGAGCAGGACGGAGAAGAGGGCGAGGTCGAGAAGGTGGCGGGACAGGGCGGGAATCAGGTGGCGTATTTCTTGAGCGTCTCGAGGTTGGTGAGGGCCACCTGCCGGTTCTTGAGCTTGACCACGCCCTCCTGCTCGAAGGTATTGAGCAGGCGGGTCGTCGTCTCGCGGGAGAGGCCGGCCAGGTCGGCGAGTTCCTGGTGGGTGAGCGGGATCAGCGGCGGCCCCCCGGCCGAGTTCGTGAATTCGTCCTTGAGCCACAGCAGGAGGTCGGCGAGCTTGCTGTGGCTGTCGCCGAGCGCGAGCGTCTTGATCTGCCGGTTGGCCGCCTGGAGCCGGTGCGCCAGCGTCTGGATGATCCGCAGCGGGATGCCGGGAACGTCCTTCAGGAGCTTCTCGAAATCCACCTGGTCAATCGTGATGACCCGCGTTTCGGTGAGGGCCTCGGCCGTGGCGCTCCGCTCGTGGCCGGGAAGGAACAGGGCCATTTCGCCGAAAAAATCCTTGGGACGCAGGAGCGCGAGGGTCTTGACCCGGCCGTCGGAGGAGGAGCGCGAGATCTTGATAATGCCGGAGATGATCAGCACGACATAGGTGCCCTTCTCGCCCTCCATGAAGATGGTGTGCTTCTTGGCGAATTTCCGCTCCCGCGCGATGGCGGCGACCTGGGCCAGGTGCACCGGATCGAGCTCCTGGAACAGGATGAACTGTTTGAGCGTCTGCGGGTCCATCGTCGTCATGATGCCGGCCTCATGCATGGGGCCGCCCCGAAGGGAGGCGGGTCAGGGCCTCCGGGTCAGGAGGCGCTTGGGCTCCTCGATGACCGCGTTCTGGAGGATCATCGTCATCACCCGATCCTCGATCAACTGCCGCCGGAGGACCTCCACCATGTTCTGTTGGCGCACCTGGGAGAGGAACGCCTGCGGGTCCTGGCCCTGCTGTTGGGCCATCTGGGTGGCGTACTGCTCGACCTCGCCGTCGGTCACCGCGATCCCCTCCTGCCGGGCCACCTTGGCCAGCACCTTGCCCAGCCGCAGGGACTTCATCACGCCGGGGCGTACCGCCTTGCGGATGGTCTCCGCATCCGGCCCGCCCTGCGCGGGCCCCTGTCCCTGCTGGGCCGCCGCCTGCAATTGCTGTTGAACCACGCGGTCCAGCTCCTTGGTGATGTCCTTCT
>JAHFSL010000319.1 GCA_023265785.1 Candidatus Coatesiibacteriota bacterium
TTCGGGCTGGTCATTCTTGGCATGTACTTTGTGGGATGGCTGGTGGATCGCATCGTGCCAATGCCCCACTCGAGGAAGCCCCGCGCTCGATAACTTTTCGGTCAGCGCGCTGGTTGGCGGACCGGTAACATAGTCGGATGGGAAAGGGGTTTCTTCGCGCGCGCGCAGTCGATGTCGCGGCGCTGGCCCGGCCGGAGGTCATGCGGCTGGTGCCCTATGTGGGCGGGCGGTCGCTGGATGAGATGAAGCGGCAGTACGGCCGGACGGACTTCATCAAGTTGGCTTCCAACGAGAATGTTCTCGGGCCGTCGCCCAAGGCGGTTGCCGCCTTGCGGCACGCCATTGGGGAGACGCACCTGTACCCAGAGCAGGGGTATCCGGTTCTCAAGGCCGCGCTGGCCAAGCGGTACCGGATCAAGCCGGACCAGGTGGTGCTGGGGGACGGCTCCAACGAACTGCTCGTGCTCGCCTGTGAGGCGTTCCTGCGGCCGGGAGACGAAGCGGTGATCGCCGACCCGTCCTTTGCCGTGTTTGCCCATGCCATCGAGGCGGCCGGGGCGAAGGTGGTCCGGGTCCCGCTCCGGGACTGGCGGCATGATCTGCCGGCGATGGGCCGGGCGGTGACCCGGCGGACCCGGCTGGTCTTCGTGTGCAACCCCAACAATCCGACAGGCACGATGGTCACGCGCCGTGAGCTGGACGCCTTCCTCCGTTCCCTGCCCGGCCATCTCATCGTCCTGCTGGACGAGGCGTACGGCGAGTTCGCGTCCGACCGGTCCTTCCCCGATTCCCTCTCGTATGTCCGCTGCAACCTGCGGGTGCTCGTGGTCCGCACCTTCGCCAAATTGCACGGCCTGGCCGGATTGCGCATCGGGTACGGACTGGCGCCAGCGCCACTGGCGGACATTCTGGAGCGGTTGCGTCAGCCGTTCAATGTCAGCACGCTGGCCTACCGCGCGGCGATCGCGGCCCTCGCGGACCGCGGGCACGAGCGCCGGACGCTGGCCATGGCCCGCGCGGGACGGGAAGCTCTCGCCCGCGAACTCGGCCGGCTCGGGCTGACGCCGATTCCCAGCCAGACCAACTTCGTGCTGGTGGACACCCACCGGGATGGGAAGGCGTTTGCCACGGCGCTGGAGCGGCGGGGGATCATCGTCCGGCCGCTCGGCCATCCGCTCCTGCGCCGGTGTGTGCGCATCACCGTGGGCAGCCCGGCCCAACACCGGCGCCTGCTGGCGGCGGTGCGGGCCATCCTTTTCGGGTAGAATAACCGCCTCATGATCATCGTTCTCAAACCCAAGGCGACCGAAAAGGACATTCAGCGGCTCTGCACCCGGATCAAGGAACTGGGCCTGTCGCCGCATGTCTCCCGCGGCAAGGAACGTACCGTGATCCCGGTCATCGGGGACGAGCGCAAGCTTGAAAATGTGGCCCTCATGTCCTATCCCTTCGTCGAAAAGGTGATGGCAGTCCTGGCCCCCTTCAAACTCGTGAGCCGGGAATCGCGTCCCAGGACCACGGTGGTGCGTGCCCGGGGGCTGGTGGTGGGGGAGAAGAAGATCGCGCTGATCGCCGGGCCCTGCTCGGTGGAGGGCGAGGCGATGATCGTCAGGATCGCGAAGGCGGTCAAGAAGGCCGGTGCGACGGCCCTGCGCGGCGGCGCGTTCAAGCCGCGCACCTCCCCCTATTCCTTCCAGGGGTTGGGCGAGGAAGGCCTGCGGCATCTCGCGGCCGCCCGGCAGGCCACCGGGCTGGCCGTGGTCACCGAGGTCCTGGATACCCGCGACGTGGAACTGGTGGCGCGCTACGCCGATGTTCTGCAGGTCGGGGCCCGCAACATGCAGAACTTCGAACTCCTGAAGGAAGTGGGCATGTCCCGCCGCCCCGTCCTCTTCAAACGGGGCATCTCGGCCAACCTCAAGGAATACCTCCAGGCGGCGGAATACATCCTCTCGCGCGGGAACGACCAGGTGATGCTGTGCGAGCGCGGGGTGCGATCGGTCGAGGACTACGCCCGGAACACCTTCGATTTGAACGCCGTGCCGATCCTTAAGGAGCTGACCCACCTGCCCATCGTCACCGACCCCAGCCAGGCCACGGGGAAATACTCCTGGGTGGAGCCCATGTCGCTCGCCTCGGTCGCCTGCGGCGCGGATGCACTGATCATCGAGGTGCATGACCGGCCCGAGGCGGCCAAGAGCGACGGGGAGCAGAGCATTCTCCCGGCGCGGTTTGCCCGGCTGGTTCGGGCGGTTCGCCGGGTCGCGAGGGCCGTCGGCCGGACCGCCTGAAGCGGGTCGCGTGAGCGAAGCGGTGGTCCTGTCGCCTCCCCTGCTGGGGGAGATCAAGTGGGCGGATCGGGCTTTTACCGAGCAGGTCCCCGATCCGGTGTTTGAGCGGCGGCTCAAGAAGGCCGGGGGCATGCTGGAAGCCTCCCAGCGGCACATGCTGGGCGTGCCCTGGCTCAACGAGGCGATCGGGGGGCTCTGGCTGTGGCACAGCCCCCGGCTGACCCCCGACCAGGAGGGATTGATCAATCTCGTGGTCGCCCAGGACAACTCCTGCCGGCATTGCTACGGCGCCACTCGCGCCCTCATGCGCCTGACGGGCTATTCCGAGGACGCCGTCCGCAAGCTCGAAACCGACATTCACACCGCGCCGGTGCCCGAGCGTGACCGCGCGGCCCTGGATTTCGCGAGGAAGGTCTCCCGGGGCGTGCCGCGGGCGGGGCGCGCCGACCTCGATGCGGTTCTGGCGGCCGGCTGGTCCCGCGAGGACGCTGTGGACATCGCCACGACCGCCTGCCTCGCGGTGGTCGGCGCCCGGATGGCGACGCTGCTGGCGATCCAGCCCGCCCTGAAGATGGAACGCCTTCCGGGGACCTTCCTGGGGTGGGTGATGTCGCCCGTGATCAGGGCCATGCTGCGCAAGCGGACCACGGCCTGGGCGTTCCCCCCACTGGCGGGCGGTGACCCACCGGCCGTGGCGACCCTCCTCGCCGCCATGGGAACCTCGACGGCACGGCCGCTGGTCCGGTCCGTCATGCACCTCGCGCTGGGTCCCTCGCACCTGCCCCCGCGGTCGAAGGGATTGATCATGACGGTGGTGGGGGCGGGGCTGGAATGTCCCGCGTGTGATGCGGCCGGCCGGGATCTGCTGGGCGCCAACGGGTTCAGCGCGCAGGAGATTGACACCATCGTGTCCCATCTTGGTTCGCCCCGGCTGGACGACTTTGAGGGTCGGGTCCTGCGATTCGCCCGGGAAACCGTGCGGTACCGGGCGGAGGCGGTTCAGGCCCGGTGTGCGGAATTCTATGCCGGGCTGGGGCGGGAGACGATCCTGGAATGCGTCGGGATGTGCGCGGTGGCCAACGCCCTGGGCCGGTTGAGCATCCTCGCGGACCGATGACGCCGCGGAGCTGGTCGTGGGAGTTGGTGTGCTCCGCGGTTGCGCTGGCGGTCCTGGGCGTCCTGTTCGCCCGGGCGCGCCGCCGGGAACGTCGGCTGGAGCGGGCCCTCGATGGATCCTCGCGGCAACTGGAGCACCTCCAGCAGGCCTTTCACCGGTTCGCGCCGCAGGAGGTGGTGGAGGAGATCGTCCACAAGGGCGTCTCCGTCAAGGGGGAGCGCCGGGAGGTCACGATCCTGTTCGCCGACCTGGTGGGATTCACGGCGATGAGCGAGCGGATGGACCCCGAGATCCTGGTCCGGATCCTGAACGGGTACTTTCAGGCCATGAGCCGGGCGATCACGGCCCACCGGGGGCATGTCTCCAAATTCATCGGCGACGGGATCCTCGCGCTGTTCGGCGCGCCCGATCCCAATCCGTGGCAGGCCATTGACGGCGTGCAGGCGGCGCTGGCCATGCGCCAGGCGCTGGTGATCTACAACGAGGACCTGGCCCGGCAGGGCTGGCCCGCCCT
>JAHFSL010000320.1:0-1332 GCA_023265785.1 Candidatus Coatesiibacteriota bacterium
CCTGGATGCCTGACGCCGGCATATCGACGTAGGGATTGCCATCGGCGTAGTACTTGTGAATTCCCTTCCCGTCGACAACCAGCACGTGACCGGCTCCGTCCAGTGCAATCTGCGAGGAGTAGGGGCCGCCGGTCGTGAGGGTTCCGGTCACCTTGGACCACCGGAGCGATCCATCCGCTGCGGCATAGGCGCGGACAAAGAAGGTCGCGTTATTGGTTCCCGAGTTGTTCTGGGTGATCCCGGATACGTACACGTTGCCCGAACCATCCACGGCCACGCTGGTGGCCACATCGTTGTCGACCGAATCGTAGTTCGCCTGCCAGACCGGCTGGGGGGTGCAGGCGGCGGTCGCACAACGCCCTGTGCCCAGCAACGGAATGAACAGAAGAGCCGCTCCCCACTTCACAAGCCGTCACTATATGTAATAGTCCGGATGGATGCAAGGGAGCGGTCACCGACCCTTACAATGAACAGCGTCATGGGACCCGCCGTGTGTTTCCTCCTGTCTTTCAGCCTTTTTCTCCTTTCGGCCTCCCCCACCGTTTCCTTCGAGGACACCGGCGAACTCATCGTGGCGGCCGCCTCCCTGGGCAGTTCGCACCCCCCCGGCTACCCGTGGCTGTTGATGCTCGGGCGGCTCGCCTTCCTCCTGCCCGCTGGCGACCCCGCGTTCCGGATGACCCTCCTGGCGGCGGCGTACGGCGCGGCCGCGGTCACGGCCGCGTTCACGCTTACCCGCCGGTTTGCGGGAGGCGGCGCACCCTGGATGGCGGCGGCGGCGCTGGCATTCTCCCGGACACTCTGGTGGCAGGCGTCCATCGCGGACAAATACACCCTTTCTCTGCTCCTCATGCTGTTGACGCTGAACGCGCTCGCGACGGCGTGGGCGACGCGAAGCCCCGCCCGGTTGGCCGGCGCGGCCCTGCTCGGTGGGCTGGCCCTCTCGCATCACCTGCACGGGTTGTACCTCGTCCCGGCCTGCCTGCTGGCCGCCTGGCGATTGCGACTGTCCCCGGCGCGGGCCATTCTCCTGTTCACACTCGCCGCCCTGCCGCTGGGCGCGAAGGCCGTGGCCATCCCCATCCGGGCCGCGGCCAATCCCGCGATGAACTGGGGCGTGCCGGATCGGGCGGATCGCCTCCTCTATTACCTGGCCGCGCGCCAGTACAAGTTCATCATGGGCGCCAACAAGGGGTCGGCGGATGTGGCAGAGCGGGCGGTTCGCCACCTATCCATCCTCCCCCTGTCCGAATTTGGGCCGGCCCTGGCCCTCGTCGCGCCGGGACTGGCCGCCCTGCGCGCGGCCGGGCCGGGCTGGCTCCCGGGCGCCGG
>JAHFSL010000320.1:1342-3918 GCA_023265785.1 Candidatus Coatesiibacteriota bacterium
GTTTCCCGCCGTCCAGCACGCCCGGACCAGCCCGCGGCGGGACCATCTCCTCGCCTGGGATTTCGCCGTCAATCAGTTGGCCCCCCTGCCGCCCAACGCCCTGCTGATCTGCGAGGGCGATGACCAGGCGTTCCCGCTGTTCTACGCCCAGGCCCTGCACGACCTGCGCCCGGACGTTGCCATCGTGCCCATGCCGTTCGCGTGCTGGGAGCCGACCTATCGGCTGATGCCGGCGCACATTCACGGGCTGGCCTGGCCACCGTTCGTAAAGGACCCCGGCCGCCACCTCCCCGGCCTCATGCAGGCCAACCCTCACCGCCCGGCGTTCTACACACCCGGATGTTCCGGCGAGGGGAGCGAGGCGCATCTGGTGCCCCGTGGCACGGTCTTTGCAGCCTTCGCCGACCCCGCCGCCCGCGCCCGGGCCCAGCGGGAGGCGCCCCGGTTCCCCCGCCTGCGCCTGCGCGGCGCCACGGAGGCCGCCGCCTGGGGCGACGGCGTCTCCGCCCGCGCGGCGCGCAATTATGGAATCGCCTACGCCTACCACGGCGCCGCCCTGCTGGAGCATGCCGACACCGCCGGTGCGACCCGGTTCCTCGGCGCGAGCTTGCGCCTGCCGATGACCGATGAGACCCGGGCCGCGGCCCTGACCCACCTCGGACTGGCATTGAGCATCGCCGGCCGGATGGACGAAGCCGAGCCGCGGTACCGAGCGGCCATCGGGATCGCCCCGGAGTTCGGCCTCGCGCTGTTCGCACTCGGGAAACTTCTGATCATCCGCCGCCGCGCGACGGGCGAGATCAGGGACCTGCTGGGGCGGGCGGCCCGCCATCCCGAATTCCTGAACCTGAAGGAGCGGCAGGAACTTTCATACATTCTCCGGGGCGGGCGACGACCGTGACCAGGTTGCGTGGCATGGGTCTTTTTCTTGTGGCCTTCGGCCTGTATCTCCGCACCCTCCATCCGGCCTACCAATTGGATGACTCCCCCTGGACCGTCGCCGCGTGCGCCACCCTGGGCACCCAGCACGCGCCGGGGTATCCCCTGCTGACCCTCCTGGGCCGGCTGGCCCTGACCCTGCCGGTGGGCGGCCCGTATTTCCGGGTCAACCTCCTGGCCGCAGTGCTGGGCGCGGGGGGGGCGGTCGCCGCCGCGTTCCTCTGCGCCCGCCTGCTGGCGCCCTCCCCGTTGGCGCCCGCCGCGGCGCTCTTTGCCGGCGCCGCCCTCGCCCTCACCCGCGTCTGGTGGGAGTGCGCGCTCTCGGCGAAGGGCGCGGTGTACCTGCTCAACGCCCTCCTGCTCGCCGCCGCCACCGCCCTGCTGGTGGCCCGGCGGCCACGGCGGGCCGCAGCGCCCGCGGCCCTGGCACTGGCCAACCACTGGATGAGTGCCGTGTGGTGGGGCGCCGCCATCGGGTGGGCCGGCCGGCCCTGGAGCCCGCGCCGGGTGGCGTTCGCCGGGGTTCCCGTGGCGCTGTCCGCCTCGCTCTACCTCCAGTTGCCGCTCTGCGCCCGGCACGAGCCGGTGTGGGGCGATCCCGTGACGCCCGGCGGCCTGCTCGACATCATCCTCCGGCGCACCTTCCTCCCGCAGGCGGCGCTCAAGCCCGCGGGATGGGCGCCGCTCCAGGCGGCCTGGGAGTTCTTCGCCCCCTGGCGGGAGTCCGGCGATGCGGTGTTCCTTCTCGCCCTGGCCGGGGCCGCGGTCCTCTGGCGCAGCCGCCGGCGGGAGGCCGCCGTCCTGCTGGCGCCCGTGGCCCTCCTGCTCGGGGCCGTCGCCGCCGTCTCCAATCCCGTGCATGTCGTCACAGGCCAGTGGATGCTCTGGCTGACCGACCGGTTTCTCCTGCCGTGGCACTTCGCCGTCGCCGTGCTGGCGGGGTGCGGCGTCGCCCTCGCCGCGTTCCGCCGGGCGGGCCGCTCGCGACTCGTCCTTGGGATGGCGTGGCTCCTCCTCCTCGGGAGCGGGGTCGGGCGGTGGGACCGGCTGGACCATGCCTCGGACTACCTGGGGTTCGATTACGCGGAGAATTTGCGCGCCTCCGTCGCCCGTCCCGGCACGGTTTTTGCGGAAGCCGACTACCAGTGTTTTCCCCTCGTGGCGCTCCAGCGGGTCGAACAGCGCGAACCGGGCCTCCGCTTCGTCATCACCAACCCGTTCCTCGACCGCCCCGGGGGGTGGCGCCGGCTGGAACGGTTCGCCCCCGAATCACACGCGGCGGCCGGTGCCTCGATCCTCCCGCTGACCGGACGGCCGGACGAGGCATCCGGAATGCGGCTGGCGGCGCTGGCGGATGTGTTCGCCCGGCAGGGCCCCGTATTCCAGCTCCCCCTCTGCTCGTATCCGGAACTGCGCCGCCGGATGCGCTGGCACGGCCTGCTGGCGGTGCTGGCTCCCGACCGCGCCGCCGCCGCACCGCCGGCCGAACCTGCGGTGGCCCGGCTGTTTGCCCGACTCCGGTTGCGCGGTCTGCATCCCCGGGTGCCGTGGAAGGACGAGGCCGCCTTCAGCGTGCTCTACATCTACGGCCAGGCCCGCGCCGCACCGGGTGCCGCGGCGTTTGCGGCGACCCGGTA
>JAHFSL010000321.1:0-2961 GCA_023265785.1 Candidatus Coatesiibacteriota bacterium
ACCTGGGGCCATGCATAAAGCGTTCCGCTACCGGCGGCCGATACCGCGGCGGACAGGAATCCGGTCGGCGCGGACGTGGTTGCACTGACGATGACCGGCGAGATCGTGTCGGCAGCCACCAGTCCGAACAAGGTCGCGGTGCCCGTGTTGCTCACAAGAATCCGGTACGAAACGGCCTGACCGATCTGGGGGCTGGCCGGTGACTGGGCCTTGACCACCGTCATCGAGGTGGTCGGCGGGTTTAGCGTAAACGACGCCAGTGTCGCCCACTGGGTGGAGCCGGACCCCGGGCAATCCCCGGCCATGATCGCCTGGAAGTCGTTGGCCACCGTCTTGACGGAACAGTCAGTTCCGATCAGCCCCGTCAAGGTGAAGGTGAAGGCCGTGCCCGGCGAGAGCCCGGCCGCGGTCGTCGTGAACACAAAGAGCGTCCCGCTCCCTGTCCCCACCACCGCATTCGGAGTAATGCCGATCCAGGACTGGTTGACGACCTGGGCCGACACCGTGTCGGTCATCGTGACCCCCTGAAGAGTTGCGGTGCCGGTATTCGTGACAACGATGTGGTACGTGACGGCCGCGCCGATACCCGGGCTGGCCGGTGTCTGGATTTGTGCGACGGTGAAAGCGGCCGTCGGACCGTTGGCCGTGAACCCGGTCCCGTTGCTGAACTGGTTAAGGGCAGCGCACGAGGAAGCCGCGGCGACATAGGCCGTGTTCGTCACCTGGGTGGCGCCGCACACCGCTCCGACCTGGCCCGTGATGGTAAAGGTGAACGTGGCTCCTGGAATGACGCCCGGCGCAGCCTCCTCCGTGATGGCCACCCGGGAAACACCATTGTGCCCGCCGACGGCGTACACCCGCCCGTTCACCGCGGCGGAGCCCAGGTAGTAGTGCGGTGTCGGCATTCCGCCCGCCTGGGTCCAGGCATTTGTGGCCGGATCATAGATTTCGACGGTGGTGTGGACCGGGCCGTACACGCCACCGCTGGCATAAATCTTTCCATCCAGCACGGCCGCCGCCAGATACACGCGGGGGCTTGGCATGCTCGCCTTGGTGGTCCAGGTGTTCGTGGCCGGGTCATATGCTTCAAGGGTCGCCACCACCGTCGCGCCATCAGGCGTTCCACCCATCGCATAGAGGGTCCCACCCACCACGGCCACGGCGGCACCGGCCCGCGGCGTGGGCAGGTTCGCCCGCGAAACCCAGGAATCGGTGTTCGGATCGTAGGCTTCAACCGCGGCCGTCGGCGACATGACCCCGGAAAGATTGCCCGCGACCGCGTAGATCGTTCCCCCGATGGTCCCGGCGCCGAACATCCACCGGGAGGTGATCATCCCGGCCTTTCCCGCCCAGGAGTTGGTCCCCGGATAGTAGGCATCCACGGTGTTCACAATGGAGGCGCCACTGTGGCCACCCATGACATACACCGTGCCACCGAGGACTGCGGCGCCGACATACATCCGCGCGGAAGGCATGCCCAGCTTCGTCGTCCAGGTGTTGGTGAAGGGATTGAAGGCTTCATTCGCCCCCGTCGGAGCGCCATCGCTGCCGCCGATCGCGTAGACCAGGCCTCCCGTTGCCACGACCGCAGGGTACTGGCGCGGATTCGCCAGGGAGGCCTTCGTCGTCCAGGTCAGCGGCGCCCCACTCCAGACAAACCGCGTTCCAGAGCCCCCCACGGAGGTGATGATTGGATCCGGCAACCCCGGCTGTCCCGTCGAGGTCACGCCGAAGAGAATTCCCGAGACCGTATCCACCACTGTCAGGGCGCTCAAGGTGGCCGTTCCCGTGTTGGCGACCATGATCGTATAGGACATCGCCTGGCCGACGATGGGGGCCGCCGGACTCTGGGCCTTCACCACGGTCATCGAGGTGGTCGGCGGATTCAGCGTGAAGCCGAACGTCGGCGCAATCTGAGTAACAACCGGAGCGGGGCAATTGGGCCACAGGGTCGCCTGGAAGGTGTTGGGGACCGTCGGGGAGGTGCAATCCATCCCCATCTGGCCGGTCAACGTGAAGGTGTAGCTTGTCCCCGGGAACAGGTTGACACCGCTTCCAGAGAAGACATACAGCGTGCCACTTCCGGTCGGAATCACCGAGTTCGGGGTGATCCCCTGCCACGTCTGGTTGACGATCTGCGGGGGCACCGTATCCGTCATGACCGCATTCTGGATGGTGGCAGCGCCGGTGTTGGTCACCACGATCCGGTAGGTCACGGTGGCGCCAATGCCGGGGTTGGCTGGCGATCGGGTCTGCCCGACCGTGAACGACAGCGCGGGCGGGGTCACCATGAATCCGACGGCGTTGGTCTGCCCGCCGTATGTGGCACACGCTGTGTCAGCCGTGACATAGGCGGTATTGCCAACCATGGTGGCGTTGCATTGCGCGGCCACCATGCCCGTCAGGGTGAAGGTATACACCGTACCCGGGAACATCGCGACAGCACCCGACCAGGCGTACCGTGCCCCGGCGGCATTGGCGGGACGAAGGGCAAGCGCATGAGTCACGCCCACATCCGCCGTGCCCGAGATTGCCGTGCGGGGCCCGACCGCTCCCGGCGCGACGACTGTTTCGTCAGCCGAACTCGTGGTGGGCGCGAAGGCGGTCCCGCCGCCAGTATTGGCGACATCGTACCGTTCCGTCGTCCCGCCCGGCGGTGTCCACGAGGTCACCTCAGGCGTGGCAAAACTCGACACCACCACGGCGTTGGCCGAGGTCGTCACGATCGGGGGCGTCGCATGGGTGACCGCACTCGGGGTTGTTTGACCCATTTCGTCCTCGATGGGCGTCACCGCGTCCACCCCGCCGTAGGCCATGATCGAACCGTTGGCCCGGACCGTGCCCGAATAGATCCAGGAGTAGTTCGGCGGCTCGGCGCTGGCGATACGGAAGTAGATCGCCATGCTGACCTTGTTCGGGTTGTCGATCTGCCGGACCAGAGTCCAGCCACCGGGCGGGGTG
>JAHFSL010000321.1:2971-3911 GCA_023265785.1 Candidatus Coatesiibacteriota bacterium
ACCACCGCGAGCAGGAGGTCACCGTTGGCCACCCCGCCGGGGACGGCAATGGTCAGCCCCGCCATGACATTGTTGCCGTTTTCCGCCGTGGAGGCGCCCTTGAAGGTGATGCCGCCGCCCAACCCGGTCACCGCCGCCGCGCCGAACGCCGCCGGCCGGTCAGTCATTACGCTGACGACCGCCGGGACGACGGTATCTGTGACCGTCAAGGTCGTCACCGTCGCCGTCCCCATGTTTTGCACGATCACCCGGTACGTCACCATGTCCCCGATCGCGGGCGCGGCGGGGGTCTGCTCCTTGACCGCCGAAATCAACAGGGACGCCGGTGCGACCGAGAAGGTGGCCGGATTCGAGAACCCGGCCGTGGTGCCGCAGGCCGACGCGGCGGCCACAAACGCCGTATTACCGATGGTCGTCGGGACACAGACCGAGGACACGGCCCCCGTGACGGTGAACGTGTAGGTCCCGCCGGGGGCCAGCGGGGCACCGCCGGTCCAGACATACCGCACGGCGGTGGGCTGGACGGGACGGAGGGCCATGAGATGCGCTGCGCCCACATCCGCCGAGCCGGAAACCGCCGTCTGCCCGCCGGTCGCCGCGGGCCCGACGAAGATCATGTCCGTAACCTCCGTCGTGCACTTGAACGAGTTACCCCCCCCGAGATTCGTGACATCAATCTGTTCAGTCATGGCCGCCGGCGGAGTCCATGCCGTTCCTTCCGGCGTGGCAAAAATTCCGATGACGCGGGTACTCGACACGGTCGTGGTGATCGAGGGCGCCGTATGGTTGGTACTGTTCCCGGTGGCCTGGCCGTTCTCGGCATCCAGCGGATTGGCCGTGTCCACCCCGCTGTATCCCAGGATGCCGCCGTTGGCCCGCACGGGAGTCCCGAAGTTCCAGGTATAGCTGATCGGCTCGGCCCCACCGGCCACCTTGAGGT
>JAHFSL010000322.1 GCA_023265785.1 Candidatus Coatesiibacteriota bacterium
CATACGATATGGTGTTCGCCGCTAGGCGAATACCGCGCCCGGCGTTACACTAGGCAGGTTATGCAGACGGCAAATTATGCCTCCCGCTAAGACCCTGGGGATCGATCTGGGGACGACCAATTCCTGTATGGCCGTCGCCGAGGGAACCCTGTCCACGGTCATACCCAATCGCGAGGGCGGCCGGACCACCCCCTCCGTGGTTGCCTTCAAGGACAACGGCGAGGTCCTGGTCGGGCTTCCCGCGAAGCGTCAGGCCATTGTCAATCCCGCCGAGACCATCTATTCCGTCAAGCGGCTCATGGGGCGCAAGTTCGCCGAGCCGGAAATCGAGTCCCTGCGCTACCTCCTCCCCTACGGGATCGCCCCGGACGCGGCCAACGGGGACGCGCGTGTCAAGGTCCGGACCTCCCTGCTCTCCCCCCCCGAGGTGTCCGCCCTCATCCTGAAAAAACTGAAGGCCGACGCGGAGACCTTCCTCGGCGGGACCGTGGAGAAGGCGATCATCACCGTGCCCGCCTACTTCAATGATTCCCAGCGGCAGGCCACCAAGGATGCGGGCGCGATCGCCGGGCTGGAAGTCATCCGCATCATCAACGAGCCCACCGCGGCCTCGCTGGCGTCCGGACTGGGCGGCAAGCAGAACATGCTGATCGCCGTCTACGACCTGGGCGGCGGAACCTTCGATGTTTCCGTCCTGGAGCTGGCCAAGGGGATCTTCGAGGTGAAGTCCACCTCGGGGAATACCTACCTGGGCGGCGACGACTTTGACATGAAGCTGCTCGCCTGGATGATCGAGGAGTTCAAGACCCAGCAGGGCGTGGACCTGCACCAGGACCCCAAGGCCATGCAACGGCTCAAGGAAGCCTCCGAGGCGGCGAAGATCGAGCTGTCGGCGGCGTCGACCACGCACATCACCCTCCCGTTCCTCTACCAGGACAAGTCCCTCGAACTGGCCCTCTCCCGCGAGTCGTTCGAGGCCATGACGAAGGACCTCGTGGACAAGACCGAGGAGCCCTGCCGCAAGGCCATCGAAAGCGCCCATGTCACGGCCAAGGACATTGACGCCGTCGTGCTGGTCGGCGGCATGACCCGGATGCCCCGGATCGTGCAGAAAGTCCGGGAAATCTTCGGCAAGGATCCGTACGCCCGCGTTAATCCCGACGAGGTCGTCGCCGCGGGGGCGGCCCTGCAGGGCTCCATCATGGGCGGCGAGATCGCGGAGGTCCTCCTGCTGGACGTGACCCCGCTGTCGCTGGGCCTGCGCACCGTTGGTGACGGATTCAAGGTCCTGATCGACAAGAACACCACCATCCCGATCCGCCGCGGCGAAATCTTCACCACGACGGAGGACAACCAGACCTTCGTCCGCATCGGCGTCTTTCAGGGCGAGCAGACCAAGGCCTCCCAGAACCATCCGCTCGGTGAATTCGAGCTGGTGGGAATCAAGCCCCAGCCCGCGGGCAAGCCGCGCATCGAGGTGACCTTCGAAATCAACGCCGACGGCCTGCTCCGCGTGTCGGCCAAGGACAAGGAGACGGGCCAGAAGCAATCCATCGTCATCAAGCCCTCCACGGGGCTGGACCGCGATCTCGTCGACCGGCTGGCCGCCGAGGCCCGGGCCGGTGGCTCCCCGGGGGGCGGCGTTACCAGCGTCCCCTGACATGCGCATGACCGGAACGATGCGGATTCATCTCGCCCTCCTCGCCCCGCTCATCCTCGGGGGGTGTGCGGCCTGGCAGGTGCCGACCAGCGGCGGCAGCCTGCCGCCCGCCCTGCGCGGCAACGCCGGGGTTACCTGCGTGCTCTATCTGGACCTCAACGGGAACGGTTGGCATGACCAGGGCGAACCCCCGGTGCCCGAACTGCCGGTCGTCCTGGACGGCAAGGCGCGCACCATGACGGACGCCTGTGGCCGGTTCCGGTTTGACGGGCTGGCGCCGGGCTTCCACCGGCTGTCGGTGGAACCCGGCGAGGTGCCCGCCGTCTACGAGGGCATGGACCGGGTGGACCAGAACGTGCGGGCCGGGACCGAGACGGCCAACGCGGTGTTCGAGGTGGGCATGGCCCGCCCGCGCCCCGTGGCCACGGCCCGGGTCGCCGCCACCCCCCTGCCGACCGTTCATCAGGTGTCCGCCACCGCCCTGGAGGCGGCCACCGAAGCGGAAAAGCAGAGAGCCCTGGTCGCCATCGAGCAGGCGGCGGGACGCCTGGCGCGCCTCAGGACCTCCGGGTACCAGGTCCTGGTGCAGGACACCCTGGCACGCGTCGACGGGGCACTGACCGAGGCGCGCGCGCTGGTCGCCGCCGGCGACGCCGCGGGCGCCCTGCGGCTGGCCGGGCTGTCCGCCACGGCGCTCGATGAGTCCCGCAAGCGGATCGAGACCGAGACCCAGCAGCCCCTGCGCTGGTAGAGTCTACAGCCATGGCGTTTGTCAATCTCCTGACCCGCGAGGTCGTCATCAAGATCGCCTACCACGGCCCCGGGCTGGGCGGGAAGACCACCAACCTGCGCGTCATCGGCGAGACCCTTCCACCCGACCGCCGCGGGGAACTGCTGACGCTGGACACGGCCACGGAGCGCACGCTCTTCTTCGATTTTCTCCTCGTGCACCTCGGCGAGATCGCCGGCTTCCAGACCCGCCTGCACCTCTACACGGTCCCCGGCCAGATGTACTATGATGCGAGCCGGAAACTGATCCTCCGCGGCGTGGACGCCATGGTCTTCGTCGTGGATTCCCGGGCGTCCCGGCTGACGGACAACGAGCAGAGCCAATTGCTCCTCCTCAAGGACTTCCACGAGATCGGGATCGACCCGGCCAAGGTGCCCCTCGTCATCCAATTCAACAAGCGGGACCTGATGGAGAGCCTGCCGATGGACGACCTCCAGCGGCGGTTCAATCCCGACGGCCGGCCCTACCATGAGGCCATCGCCCGCCACAGCATCGGGGTGATGGAGACCCTGCGAACGGCCGCCACGCTGGGCCTGCGCGAGCTGGCGGGCGCCGCGGGCCGGAGCTCGGGCTGATGCTCGAACTCTCCGACGGCAACGTCAACCTCCTGCTGGGCGACGCGGAACTCGCCGCCCTCCAACGGGCGGTGGACGGACTGACCGCGCAGGACGGGATCTCCTGCGTCCTGCTCATCGACACGGCGGGCAAGATCGTGACGGTCTCCGGCCACGCGGGACAGCTGGACACCGCCACCATCGCCGCGCTGGCGGCCGGCGACTATGCCACCACGCGCGCGCTCGCGCGGCGGGTGGGCGAGAAGGACTTCTCGCTGGTCTTCCAGCGCGACCACCAGCTCAATGCCTACCTCCACGCGGTCAGCGAGGAGGCCCTGCTGGTCGTGCTGTTCACCGAGGGGACGCCGCTCGGCGGGGTGCGGCAGGCCGTCAAGCAGGCCCAGATGGCCGTCAAGAAGACCCTGCTCATGACCCGGCGGACGGTGACCAGCGCCGACGAGGTGCGGGAGATGCTGGCCGAGCGCGATGCGGACGGGAAGACGAAGGCCCCGGATCCCGCCGCGCCGCCGCCCGCGGACACGGCCCCGCCGTCCGCCGATGTCGTGCGCCGGTTCTGGCGGATCAAGGCACTGGCCGAAGACTGCGTGCGCATCGAGGTCGGCCGGGCCTGCCCCACCGAATGGCGGGTCTCGCGCGAGCGCCTCGCGGTGGCCACCCGGCTCCTGGCCGAGAACAAGCGGGAGGAGTGCCTCGCCCTGCTGACCGAGGTGGAGGGGCTCCTCCGCCGCGCCTACGAGAAGGCCCTGGCCATCGGGCAGGAGGGCGGCAAGGAATGGAGCATGGTCGGGCTGATGCAGGACCTGGTCGAGCCCTCCACGGCCCTGTTCCGAAACCGGCTGGGCGAACCCGGGCTGGGACTGTTGCCGAACGTGGACCGGGAAATCA